>NZ_RZQE01000022.1:0-30706 GCF_004022955.1 Mesorhizobium sp. M7A.F.Ca.US.002.01.1.1
CTGCCACCAACCGGCCCGACGTGCTCGATCCGGCACTGCTCAGGCCAGGCCGCTTCGACCGCCAGGTCGTGGTGCCGAACCCTGACATCGTCGGCCGCGAGAAGATCCTCAAGGTGCATGTGCGCAACGTGCCGCTGGCGCCCAATGTCGACCTCAAGGTGATCGCGCGCGGCACGCCTGGCTTCTCCGGCGCCGACCTGATGAACCTCGTCAACGAATCCGCGCTGATGGCGGCACGACGCAACAAGCGCCTCGTCACCATGGCTGAATTCGAGGACGCCAAGGACAAGATCATGATGGGCGCCGAGCGCCGCTCGTCGGCCATGACGCAGGCCGAGAAGGAACTGACCGCCTACCATGAGGCCGGCCACGCCATCCTCGCGCTCAACGTGCCGTCGGCCGATCCGCTGCACAAGGCCACCATCATCCCGCGCGGCCGTGCGCTCGGCATGGTCATGCAGTTGCCCGAAGGCGACCGCTATTCGATGAGCTACAAATACATGATCTCGCGGCTCGCCATCATGATGGGCGGCCGTGTCGCCGAGGAGTTCAAGTTCGGCAAGGAGAACATCACCTCCGGAGCTTCTTCGGATATCGAGCAGGCGACCAAGCTGGCGCGTGCCATGGTCACGCGCTGGGGCTTTTCCGACAAGCTCGGCCATGTCGCCTATGGCGACAACCAGGAAGAAGTGTTCCTTGGCCATTCGGTGGCACGCACGCAGAACGTCTCGGAAGAAACGGCGCAGATCATCGACGCCGAAGTGCGCCGCCTGATCGATGAGGCCTATTCGTCGGCGAAGTCCATCCTGACCAAGAAGAAGAAGGAATGGATCGCGCTGGCGCAGGGCCTGCTGGAATACGAGACGCTGTCCGGCGAGGAGATCAAGCAGTTGATCGCCGGCCACAAGCCCGCACGCGACCTCGGCGACGATACGCCGCCAAGTCGGGGCTCGGCCGTGCCGAAGTCCGGCGGCCGCCGCAAGAAGGGTCCTGAGCCCGAAGGCGGTATGGAACCACAGCCGTCGAGCTGAGTTCGGCCACCGATTTCATCGAACGCCGCGGCTTGCTCCGCGGCGTTTTTTGTTTTTGGCATTGGGGAGGAGTTGTCCGCGACCTCGCATCTGCGACGGTGACGATTGGCGAAAGCCTAGGTGATAGCCCATCTCCCCCCCTTGCGGGGGAGATTGGCAACGTCGCCGCTGGCGTGCCCTCGAAGGCAAAAAAAAGGCCCGCGAACCCTGCGGTTCGCAGGTCTTCTCTTCTTCAGATGTCTTGTCGCTCAGCTCTTCAGCTTGGCATTGCACAGGCTGTAATAACCGCCGCCCTTCTGGATCCAGCGAAGGCCGTTCAACGTGCCCGCGTCCTTGTTGCCATGGTAGCCCTGGAGACAGGTCTTCATGCGAGCCTTCGCGGGCTTTTCGGTCTTGAACTCGGCGGCCAGCGTGGTCGGAAATGTCACGCCCGCGGGCGCTGCAGTGGGGGCGACCGCCGCGCTGGTTTCCTTTTTCGTCTGCGGCTCGGTTTTGACCGTATCCTCGCTGACACTGTCCGCTGCTGATGTCGCGCACTTCTCCTTGCGAAAAGCCGTCCAGTCCATGCCGTTCAGAGTGCCGCCTTCCTTGGCTGTTCGATAGGTCTCGCCGCATTCCTTCATCGTCAGTGCGCTTGCGGGGGCGACGCTCCAAGCGACAAATGCGGTCGCAGCCAATACCGCCAATTTCAAACCGTGCATAAGACCCTCCTGGTTGATAATAAGTTTGACGTCTTTTTGTATATGGTTTGTTCTCTATATGTTCAACCAGAATCTTTACGGACTGCCGATGAGCTTGGCGTTGGGCAGTGTAGGCGAATTGATGATGCCGGCAGCCCGGCGACATGCAGATGCGAGCAAGGCAGTGTGCGTCTTCGCGCAACAAAAAAGGCCCGCGCATCTTGCGATGCGCGGGCCTTTGTTTGGAGACTATGGCTAAGCGATCAGCTCTTCAGCTTGGCGTTGCACAGGCTGTAGAAGCCGCCGCCCTTCTGGATCCACTTCAGGCCGCCAAGCGAATTGGCGTCCTTGAGGGCATAGTACTGGTCGAGGCAGGTGTGCATACGGCCCTTTCCGGGGGTCTCGCTGGTATATTTCGGCGAGATCGCGGACGGGAAGGTGACGCCCTTGGGCGCAGCCGTCGTCGGCTTCGCCGGCTCCTTGGTGTAGCTCGCCTCGTCGGCGGCCGGCACGGTGTCGTCATCCGAGGCGGCTGCGCCGCACTCGGTCTTGCGGAAGTCGTTCCACTTCATGCCGTTCAGCGTGCCGGCAGCCTTCGCCGCCTGATACTTGGTGCTGCATTCCTTCGCCGTCAGGCCCTTGGCCGTGCTGTCGTCCGCCGCGGCAGCCTTCGTGGTGTTGGTCGCTTTCTTGGCATCGGCCGGCTTGGCGTCGGTCGTCGCTGTGGCGTCGGTGCCGCACTGAGCCTTGCGGAACTGGTTCCAGGTCGCTCCGGCCAGTGTCCCCGCATCCTTGGCGGCGTTATACTTCGTGCTGCACTCGGCCATCGTCAGTGCGTTGGCTGGCGCGGCCAGGAACAAGGTAGCGACGGCGAGGCCGGTCAAAGTGGCAAGTCGGTGGATGAGCATAGCGTTTCTCCGTTGCAGCAGCCCATGATACGTCCCTGCAAATCAATAACGCTCAACGGTCGGTTGCGCCAGATGCTAAGTGGCGTATATATCGCCGAAAATCGGCTTCTCCCGATAAGGTGATGAAATCGTTGTCCGTTGCCTGGTTCAGAGCAAGATTTTCCTGGTGCATCCGCGCTGAAAGGCTCGAATGACTTGTATATTGCAGCATGGCAGTCTGGGCATGTCAGGTTGCGGCCACGTTGTGTGCAGTGCACAACAATGGTTTTCTAAGGATTGGTAACGTATAATCACACAATGTGATCATAGCGCCCTGGCCAATTGTGGCATGACGTGCCGGGGAAGAAACGTCGAGGAAGCTGACTGGCATGGCAGGGAATTATTTCGGCACGGACGGCATTCGCGGACGCGCCAACAAGTTTCCGATGACCGCTGAAATCGCGATGCGGGTCGGCATGGCCGCCGGCCTTTCCTTCCAGCGCGGCACCCATCGACATCGTGTCGTGCTCGGCAAGGACACCAGACTTTCCGGTTATATGATCGAGAATGCCATGGTCGCCGGTCTTTGTGCCGCCGGCATGGACGTGTTCCTGCTCGGCCCGATCCCGACGCCGGCTGTCGCCATGCTGGTGCGTTCGCTGCGCGCCGATATCGGCGTCATGATCTCGGCCTCGCACAACCCTTATTACGACAACGGGATCAAGCTGTTCGGACCCGACGGCTACAAGCTCTCCGACGAGATCGAGGAGCGCATCGAGAGCATGCTCGACAGGGATATCGAACTGGCGCTCGCCGACTCCGACGGGCTTGGCCGCGCCAAGCGCGTCGACGGCGTGCATGACCGCTACATCGAATTCGCCAAGCGCACCTTGCCGCGCTCGATGTCGCTCGCGGGCTTGAGGATCGTCGTCGATTGCGCCAATGGCGCGGCCTACAAGGTGGCGCCCGAGGCGCTGTGGGAACTGGGCGCCGAGGTCGTCGCCATCAATGTCGAGCCCAACGGCTTCAACATCAACAAGGAATGCGGCTCGACCCACCCGGCCGGCCTGCAAAAGAAGGTGCACGAAGTGCGCGCCGATATCGGCATCGCGCTCGACGGCGACGCCGATCGCGTCGTCATCGTCGATGAAAACGGCGCGATCGTCGATGGTGACCAGATCATGGCGCTGATCGCCGAATCCTGGCACCAGAGCGGGCGGCTTGCCGGCGGCGGTGTCGTCTCAACCGTCATGTCCAATCTGGGCCTCGAACGCTTCCTCGGCGACATGAAGCTGCAATTGCACCGCACCAAGGTCGGCGACCGTTATGTCGTCGAGCATATGCGCGCGCACGGCTTGAATGTCGGCGGCGAACAGTCGGGCCATATCGTGCTGTCCGACTTTTCGACCACCGGCGACGGCCTGGTTTCGGCGCTGCAGGTGCTGGCCTGCATCAAGCGGCAGGGCCGGCCGGTCAGCGAACTGTCGAAGAAATTCGAACCCGTGCCGCAACTCCTGAAGAACGTTCACATTTCCGGCGGCAAGCCGCTCGAGGAGGCGCCGGTCAAGGCCGCCATCGAAGACGCGCGTAACCGGCTCGGCAAGACCGGACGGCTGGTTATCCGGCCATCCGGGACAGAGCCGCTGATCCGCGTGATGGCCGAGGGCGACGACCCGCAACTGGTCGAGTCCGTGGTGAATGGCATCGTGGACATCATCTCGGAAACGCGCAGCGCCGCCTGAGCCCCACAGCGCCCGGCAGGACGTCGTCGCCTGAACCTGTCCAAGCCCGCCTTTCGGCGGGCTTTTTCTTGTCGGCTCCCAGTCTGTTCGCTGTTCGGAAATCTCGCAGCGGTTCCCAGAAGTTTCGAGATTCGTGGTTAAGCAACAGGGTTAAACGCCTTTTAACCTTTGCAATTCATTATCCACGACTGAAAGCCAATCGCATTTCGGGCGGGTTTGCCGTTCCGAGCTTCTCAGGGGTGACAAGCATGTTCAAGACAGCAAGAAAGGCCCTGCTCGCCTTACTGTTCGCAGGCCTGGCGGGGCCGTTGTTCGCGGCCGACCTGCCGGAACCGATCGTCGAAGAGGCTCCGCCTCAGGCCGTCTACGAGCAGCCGGTAGAAGTCGGCGGCTGGTATATCCGCGGCGACATCGACTATCACAAGTCGACCGTGCGCGGCATCGACTATATGACCTACACCATCGATCAATGTAATTGTACGGTCACGCCCGGCACCAGAAGTTTCGATTTCGGCAAGCTCAAGGGCGGGTTCTCGCTCGGTGCCGGCGTTGGTTACAAGATCAACGACCACTTCCGGACCGACCTGACCGCCGACTACTGGTTCAAGTCGAACTTCAACGGCGGCACCTCGGATATCAACGGAACATCGACCGAAGTGTCGAAGATGAGCGCCCTGCTGCTGCTGGCCAATGCCTATGTCGATCTCGGCACCTATCACGGCATCACGCCTTACGTTGGCGCCGGCATCGGCGGCGCCCGCGTCAAGTGGGATGATGTCTACGATCCGAACACCACCGAGTTCAATCCCGGCAGATCAAGCTGGCGTTTCGCCTACGGTCTGATGGCCGGCGCTTCGTACTGCCTGACCGACAAGATCATTCTCGATGCCGGCTACCGCTTCTCCCATATCCAGGGCGGCCGCATGTTCGACTGGAACATCACCAGCTCCGGTCCCGGCTTCGATCGTGGCATCAACACACACGAAGTGCGCGGTGGCCTGCGTTACCAGTTCGGTGGCAACAACGGTTGCGCCGCGCCGGTCGTTGCCTACCAGCCCGAACCCGAGCCGATCTACACCAAGTAACAGCATCTACATTACTTGAATTCTTCACAAACCGCCCGGCCTCAGCCGGGCGGTTTTTCGTTGGCCGCCTGGAATCGACAGGGGAAATGAATTCGCTAACGCTCTGTTAGCCTTAACCGCCACTTAACCACTATGGTTAACAATGCTCCTTGAAACGATGGCTGCCGCTGCGATTGCGGGCTGCGCCAAATTCGGGAGTCGGGGACCATGAAACTTACATCGCGTATGGCGCTGGCGCTCGGTGCACTAGCCCTCCTGCCGCTGACGCCGGTGCACGCGGCCGACTACGATCCGCCGATCTATGTCGACCAGGCGCCCGACTACGTCCCGGTCGAGGTCGGCTCCGGCTGGTATCTGCGCGGTGATCTCGGCTATGCCTTCAACAAGCCCTATGAATTTTCGGAAACTCCGGCCGGTCTGGTTACGGATACCAGCCCGCTGTCTGGTTCGATAGGTATGGGCTACCATTTCAACGATTACTTCCGTGGTGAATTGAATTTCGGTCTGCTGCCGACAAGCAAATTCGCCAGCAAATTCGACAGTACTTGCGATGGAACGCAGACGGTGACTGTCACCAGCGGTGGCAGCACAAGCGCGTTCGCCGGCCCAAGCACCCGTGGATGCGAAGGCTCCAACGACGGCAACAACAAGGCCTACGATGTGATGGCCAGCGCCTTTGTCGACCTGGGCACTTATGTCGGCTTCACGCCCTATGTCGGAGGCGGTGTCGGCATAGCGTACAGCACCTACAAGTACGCTCAAGGCGCTCGCAACTGTCAGAATTCATCGACAACATCAGGTACAACCACGACCATCTTTGAATGCGACGATCCAAACGGCTATGATGGGACGACGCAGTCGGAGAAGCAGTTCAGCTTCGCCTATACGCTCGGCGCCGGCTTTGCTTATCAGGTCAGCAAGAATGTTGCAGTCGATGTCGGCTATCAATACACGGCTCTGCCTTCCGCGAAATACGTGACAGCAGACGCTGTCGGCAACCCTGAGTTCAAAAAGGGCCTCGATTATCATCAGGTCAAGGTCGGGCTGCGCTACGATCTCTGGTAGGCGCGGCGAGTACGAGGACCAGCACGGCGGATCATGGGGTCCGTCGTTTGCGTTTGAAGTCACGACATCCTGATCGGGGATCGCCGGTATCCCGGCAACGACAAAAACTTTCCTCTTGACGCCTGAAGCCCGAACGAATATCGCCGTCCGTGGGCCACCCCTCCCCAACGAGGGGCCACTATCTGGAAGGATAGACCACGATGACGACGCATACGAAGCCCGGACTCCGTCCGGCAAACCCCAATTTCTCCTCAGGTCCCTGCGCAAAGCGCCCCGGCTGGTCGGTCGAGGCGCTAAGAAATGCTGCGCTCGGCCGTTCCCACCGCGCCAAGATCGGCAAGACCAAGCTCGAACAGGCGATCGAGCTGACGCGCGAGATTCTCCAGGTCCCGGCGGGTTACCGCATCGGCATCGTGCCGGCGTCGGACACCGGTGCGGTCGAGATGGCGCTGTGGTCGCTGCTCGGCGAGCGCGGCGTCGACATGGTCGCCTGGGAGAGCTTTGGCTCCGGCTGGGTCACCGACGTGGTCAAGCAATTGAAGCTCGCCGACGTGCGCAAGATCGAAGCCGGCTACGGCGAGCTGCCTGATCTCACCAAGATCGATTTCGACCGCGATGTGGTGTTCACCTGGAACGGCACCACGTCGGGCGTTCGCGTGCCGAACGGCGATTTCATTCCCGCGGACCGCAAGGGCCTGACCGTCTGCGATGCGACTTCCGCCGCATTCGCGCAGAGGCTCGACTTCGAAAAACTCGATGTCGTCACTTTCTCCTGGCAGAAGGTGCTGGGCGGCGAGGGCGCTCACGGCATGCTGATCCTGTCGCCTCGCGCCGTCGAGCGGCTGGAAACCTACAAGCCCTCATGGCCGCTGCCGAAAATTTTCCGCCTGACCTCAGGCGGCAAGCTGATCGAAGGTATCTTCAAGGGCGAGACCATCAACACGCCCTCGATGCTGTGCGTCGAGGATTACCTCGATGCGCTCAACTGGGCGAAGTCGACCGGCGGCCTCGACGCGCTGATCGCCAGGGCGGATGCCAATGCGGCCGTCCTCGATCGCTTTGTAGGCAAGTCCTCCTGGCTCGGTCATCTCGCCGTCCAGCCGGCGACACGGTCGAACACGTCCGTCTGCCTGTCCTTCACCGATCCGGACGTGTCCGCGCTCGACGCCGACGGGCAGGCGGCCTTCGCCAAGGGGCTGGTGTCGGTGCTCGACAAGGAAGGCGTCGCCTATGATATCGGTGCCTATCGCGACGCACCGCCCGGCCTGCGCATCTGGTGCGGCGCGACGGTCGAGACGTCGGATCTCGAAGCGCTGCTGCCCTGGCTCGACTGGGCATTCGCCGCACAGAAGGCGTCGCTCAAAGCGGCGGCCTGAGATCGTTCGCGGCGGCCTTCGGGCCGCCCACTCCCATCAGGATCAAATCCATTTCAAGGAGGCCGCCATGGCGCCCCGCGTTCTCGTCTCAGACAAACTCTCCCCCACCGCCGTGCAAATCTTCAAGGATCGTGGCGTCGAGGTCGACTATCTGCCCGATCTCGGCAAGGACAAGGATAAGCTCGCCGAAGTGATCGGCCAGTATGATGGCCTCGCCATCCGCTCGGCGACCAAGGTCACCGAAAAGCTGATCAACGCCGCTACCAATCTCAAAGTCATCGGCCGCGCCGGCATCGGCGTCGACAATGTCGATATCCCGGCGGCAAGCCGCAAGGGCATCATCGTGATGAACACGCCCTTCGGCAACTCGATCACCACAGCCGAACATGCGGTGGCGATGATCTTTGCGCTGGCGCGCCAGATCCCTGAAGCCAACGCCTCGACCCATGCCGGCAAATGGGAAAAGAACCGCTTCATGGGCGTCGAGATAACCGGCAAGACACTGGGCGTCATCGGCTGCGGCAACATCGGTTCGATCGTCGCGACGCGCGGCGTTGGCCTCAAGATGCACGTCATCGCCTTCGATCCGTTCCTGTCGGACAGCCGTGCCGAGGAGCTTGGCGTCGACAAGGTCGAGCTCGACGAGCTATTCGCCCGCGCCGATTTCATCACCCTGCACACGCCGCTGACCGACAAGACGCGCAACATCATCGATGCCGCGGCGATCGCCAAGATGAAGAAGGGCGTGCGCATCATCAATTGCGCACGCGGCGGTCTGATCGTCGAGGCCGATCTGGTCGCAGCGCTGAAGAGCGGCAAGGTGGCCGGCGCCGGCGTCGACGTCTTCGAGGTCGAACCGGCCGAGAACAACGAACTGTTCGGCATGGAGAATGTGGTGGCGACGCCGCATCTCGGCGCCTCGACGACGGAGGCCCAGGAGAATGTCGCGCTGCAGGTTGCCGAGCAGATGGCCGACTATCTGATCAAGGGCGCCGTCTCCAACGCCATCAACATGCCGTCGATCACCGCCGAGGAGGCGCCGCGGCTGAAGCCGTTCGTCAAGCTCGCCGAGGTGCTCGGCGCCTTTGTCGGCCAGGTCACCGAGGATCCGATCAAGGAGGTGGAGATCCTGTTCGACGGCTCGACCGCGACGATGAACACGCGCGCGCTGATCAGTGCAGCACTCGCCGGGCTGATCCGGCCTCAGGTCTCGGACGTCAACATGGTGTCGGCGCCGATCATGGTGAAGGAGCGCGGCATCATCGTGGCCGAGGTCAAGCGCGACAAGTCGGGCGTGTTCGACGGCTATATCAAGCTGACGGTGAAGACCGAGCACATGACGCGCTCGATCGCCGGCACATGCTTCTCGGATGGCAAGCCACGCTTCATCCAGATCAAGGGCATCAACCTCGATGCCGAGGTCGGCCAGCACATGCTCTACACCACCAATGCGGACGCGCCGGGCATCATCGGCCTGCTCGGCACCGTCTGCGGCGAGAATGGCGTCAACATCGCCAACTTCCAGCTCGGCCGCAACCGGCCGGGCGGCGATGCCATAGCGCTGCTCTATCTCGACGCGCCGTTCCCGGAAGCCGTGCTGGAAAAGGTCAAGGCGCACAAGTCGATCGACTCGGCCAAGCGGCTGCAGTTCGACGTCAACGCGATGTGATTGAGGACAGGCGGTCGCCGACCCACCTCGTTGACGCCGGCCGCCGCGGCGGCCGGTTCATGTCAACTCGTCCGAGCCATCGGAGACACCCACGCGATGTCGGTAGACCAGTTCCCAGCCCTTCCAGCCCGTAAACAGCAAGATGAGAACCACGATCAGCGATAGGACGATGCCGGTTGGCATCACGGCCGCCGCTCCGCCGGCATACCGCGAGTACCAGTTGTAAAGCTCGATCAACACGACGATTACATTGCCGCCGGCATGGAGCCATGCCGTCGTGAGATTGCGGACCTGCACATCGCCGAGAACATCCGTCAAGCCAGCAAGCGCAGCCAGGGCAGCCATGATCAGGCCTGCGCCGAGAAGCCAAAGCGACCCGGTGACCCATCCAGGATCGGCTGTTCGCCAGAAGATAAGGTCGCAAACGAAGGTGCCGACAAAAAAGGCAATCGGAAACGGAATCAGCATCGGGTGGATAGGGTGACCAGCAATGCTTGCCGTGCTGCGAGGGTTGTGGCTCATCATGTCGCCTCCCTGGCGTTCAAACTCCGCTGGAGGTGAAATGTTCCAAGTAGGGGACGCGGCAGGATTCATGCCGCTGTTTCCGCGCCATTGGCGAAGTCCAGGCCGTTCGCGTGATTACCGCGACGGCGGAGGGCGTCAGCCGCCAAATGTCATCCGCGGTGGTCCGCCACCGCCATCTTGCGCCCGCTGTATTCGGCAAGCCCGATGCCGCCCAGCACGAGCACCAAGGCCAGCGCCTGATAGAGCTGGAACGTCTCGCCGACGATCAGCACCGACAGCAGCGTGCCGAAGATCGGCACCAGATTGATGAACAGGCCGGCGCGGTTGGCGCCGATCAGCTCGTTGCCCCTGATGTAGAAGATCTGCGAAACGACCGAGGCGCCGATCGCCGTATAGACGATGACGGTCCAGCCGCGCGCGTCGGGCATGATGACCTTGCCGGCGAGGACCTCCCACAGGAAGAACGGCAACGAGGTGACGAGTGCCGAAACCGACAGGGCCAGCATCAGGCTCTGCCAGTGCATCACCGGCTTCAGCCGCAACCCGACCGAATAGCCGCTGTAGAGAAAGACAGCGACCAGCATGATGGCGTCACCGAAATTGAGTTCCAGCGTCAACAGCCGGCGCGGGTCGCCATGGCAGGCGGTGAGGATCACGCCGGCGATGGTCAGCACGACGCCGACAATCTGCGCCCAGTTCACGCGCAGGCGGAAGAAGACGAAATTGGCAGTCATGATCAGGATCGGCATCGCCGCCTGTTCGATCGAGACATTGATCGCTGTCGTGTAGTTGAGCGCCGTGTAGAAGATGGTGTTGAACAGGGTGAAGCCGCTGGCGCCGAGGGCGACCAGCACGAACCAGTGCTTGCGGACTACCGGCCAGTCCTTCTGGATGGTCTTCCAGCCGATGGGCAGCATGATCGCCACGGCCAGCACCCAGCGCAGGAAGACCAGCGTCATCGGCGAGACGTGATCGACCGCCAGCTTGCCGGCCACCGAATTTCCACCCCAAAGCAAGGTGGTGAGCAGCAGGAATATGTAGGCGCTTCGATGCATCGCGGGATTCCAGTCGCCGGAGCTGCGGTGTTTGCCGGCCTATTGCCCTCGCTCGCCCAAGTAAATGATGTCAAAGCCGAAAATTGTTGTGCCTCAGGGCATTTTCGACGGCAAAGAAAGGTCGCGCTCGCGAGGTCTTGACGTTATAGAGGCCTGTCGTTTCGAACCATATTCAAGCCGCTTGGCGGCGTCTCAAGGGAAAAGAAACATGGCCAATGTGGTGGTCGTCGGCTCGCAGTGGGGTGACGAAGGCAAGGGCAAGATCGTCGACTGGCTGTCGGAGCGCGCCGATGTCGTGGTGCGTTTCCAGGGCGGCCACAATGCCGGCCATACGCTGGTCGTCGACGGCAAGGTCTACAAGCTGTCGTTGCTTCCGTCGGGCGTCGTGCGCCAGGGCAAGCTGTCCATCATCGGCAATGGCGTCGTGTTCGACCCGCACGCTTTCGTCGCCGAGGTGGCAAAACTCAAGGCGCAAGGTGTCGAAGTAGCGCCGGATCGCCTGAAAATAGCCGAAAACACAGCGCTTATCCTGTCCCTGCATCGAGAGCTGGACGGGTTTCGTGAGGACGCCGCATCCAATTCCGGGACGAAGATTGGCACGACCCGTCGCGGCATCGGCCCCGCCTATGAGGACAAGGTGGGCCGGCGCGCGGTCAGGGTGATGGATTTGGCGGATTTGGAAACACTGCCCTTGAAAGTCGACAGGCTGCTGACGCACCACAATGCGCTGCGACGCGGGCTTGGTCATGCGGAAGTCACGCATGACGCGATCATGCAGGAACTAACCTCGGTCGCCGACGACATCCTGCCCTATATGGACCGGGTCTGGAAGATCCTCGACGACAAGCGCCGGGCTGGCGAGCGCATCCTGTTCGAGGGCGCGCAGGGCACACTGCTCGATATCGACCACGGCACCTATCCGTTCGTGACCTCGTCGAACACGGTTGCCGGACAGGCTGCCGCCGGCTCCGGCGTTGGCCCGGGCGCCATCGGCTATGTGCTCGGCATCACCAAAGCCTATACGACACGCGTCGGCGAGGGTCCGTTCCCGACCGAGCAGAAGAACGAGGTCGGCGAATTCCTCGGCACGCGCGGCCATGAATTCGGCGTCGTCACCGGTCGCAAGCGCCGCTGCGGCTGGTTCGACGCGGTGTTGGTGCGCCAGGCCGTCGCGGTCAACGGCATCAAGGGCATCGCGCTGACCAAGCTCGACGTGCTTGACGGGCTGGACGAGATCAAGGTCTGCACCGGTTACCGTCTCGACGGCGAGATGATCGATTATCTGCCGGCCAGCCAGGGCGCGCAGGCACGTGTCGAACCGGTCTACGAGACGCTCGAGGGCTGGAAAGGCACCACTGCCGGCGCGCGCAGCTGGAATGATCTGCCGGCCCAGGCGGTCAAGTATGTCCGCTACATCGAGGAGCTCATCGGCGCACCGGTCGCGCTCCTTTCCACCAGCCCGGAACGCGACGACACGATACTTGTGACCGATCCGTTTCAAGACTAGTTTCTGAAGCCTTTCCGGGCATCGCGGCTGATTTGCGGGGGCCGGCGCGGAAGCAAAATACAGGTCGACTGAAGCATGGCAGATTTCGTTGCTATTCTGAAAAACGCGCTCGACAAGCATGGCGACGAGACGCCGGAAAAGCGTACGCGCATCTATGCCAGCGTTCGCACCATGCTGGCGAAGAAGCTTGGTGAACGTTCGCCGCCGTGGGCTCCCGAAGCCATAGCCACGCAGATGCGTTCGCTGGAAGACGCCATTACAAGCGTCGAGCGCGATTATGCCAAGAGCGTGCCGGAGACCGACCCGCTCGCGGAGCTGGAACACATTTTTTCGTCGATCGATCGCAACAAGAACCAGCCAAGCCATACGAGGCAGCCGGCGAAGGCGGAATCGGCCTGGCCGGCACCGCCCGTCGCCAAGCCCGAGCCCTATCAACCCGCGCCGCCGCCTGCCGCCAAGGTCGAGCCAAGCTGGCAAAGATCGACGCCGGCGCCTGCCCAGCCGGCTCGCGCCGACACGCCTCTTCCAGGCATGAACGCCGAGGAGGCGGACGACGAGGCCGATGTCTTTTCCAGCAACGAAGACAATGAAGAGCCGGTACAGGACACCTTCCAGCGCCTGCGTCCCGCCGAGCGCAAGCGCAGCTATGGCGGGCTGATCGCGGCCGTCGTCGCACTGCTGGTCGTTGCCGGCGGCGGCTATGGCGTCTGGCTGAACAAGGACGCCTTCGGCAAGATGCTGGGGCTTGGCGGCAATCAGGTAGCGAAAACCGAACCCGTGAAGCCGGCGCCGGCCAAGCCGGCAACCGATGCCGCGGCAGCGCCGCCGGCGCCCGCGGCTGGCGGCACGGAAGCCGAAAGCACGAAATTCACCCAGCGGCTGACACCGCAGGGTGGTGAAGTCGACCCGGGTCCGGCCGGTGGCCAAAGCGGCATCGGCGAAGGCGAATCGGTCGCGGCGCTGACCACCCCGCCCTCGGCCACGAACGCACCGGCGATTTCCGCACCGGCCGCCGGTACGCCTGCCGCGACTACGCCTCCGGCGACAGATGCCGCCCCCGCAACGCCGCCTGCCAACGGAGCAGCGCCTGCAGCGCCGGCCGATGCTGCCGGCACGCCGCCAGCACCGGCAGGTGCCGCGCCGCCCGCGCCGGCGGCTGCGCCTGCGGAAGCCGCCCTGCCTGTCGGCCAGAAGGCGATCTTCTATGAGGAGCGCACCAGCACCGCCCAGGGCTCCGCCGAGCCCGGCAACATCGTCTGGTCGCTGGTGCAGGAATCGCCCGGTGGCGACCTGCCGCCGGAGCCGGCGATCCGCGCCGAGGCGACCATTCCCGGCAAGGACATCCAGTTGCGCATGACCATCCGCCGCAACACCGACCAGACGCTGCCGGCCAGCCATATCATCGAGATGATCTTCCTGACGCCCGACGGCTTCGAGGGCGGCGGTGTCGACAACATCCTGCGCGTTGCCATGAAGGCTTCGGAGCAGGATGCCGGCAGCCCGCTGATCGGCATTCCGGCCAAGATTGCCGACGGCTTCTTCCTCGTCGCGCTCAACGACACCAAGGCCGACGAAGACGCCAACATGACCTTGTTGCGCGGCCAGGACTGGATCGACGTGCCGGTGGTCTACAAGACCGGACGGCGGGCGTTGCTGACCATGGAAAAGGGCATTCCCGGAGAGAAGGTGTTCGACGAGGCAATCAAGGCCTGGCAGGCCAAGACGGCAGGCTGAGACGCTGTAGCCGCCGTTCAGAAGCCCTGGAACAGCATGTCGAGCGCAGCGACGATGTCGTCGTGGTGCTTGATCAGGTTCAGCTGACTTTCGCCTAATTCGCTGGCAGAAACGGTGGCAACCAGGTGTGTTGCCATAACGAGCTTTCGACCGTTGATCTCAAAAATCGGATGAAGCTTTCGCATCGGCGGTGGCACCATTGCGACCGGCAGAAGCGGCACGACCACCCGCGTCTTGAAATTGTCGAGCAGCTCTGACTGAACGTCGAGCACATAGCTGCCTTCGATGCGACCGGCGAAGACATCATAGCGGGGCATCAGAACTGCCGGTACTCTTCCAGCGGGATGCCATGTTTCTCGATATAGTCGTTCCACGCGTCCATCGTGGCGCGGTTCTCAAGCTTCCACAGTCGCGTTTTTTCGGCAGCCACCGCCTCCGCGATGCCGGCCTCCGCAGCGCGCGAGACATTCACGTCAAGTCCCTTGGCTTCCCTCATGAGGTTCGAATCGATCGACAGATTTGCTGGCTGACGGGTCGCACTCAAGGCAATTTTGCGCATAATAGCCTCCGCAACATGCGCATAATATATGCGCATTTCTGTATGGAGGCAATCAGGCGGTTCTAGCTGCAGGTAGGGGCGCTCGGCCCCTTTCGCTATGGCTCCGGGCGTTCGTCGCTTCAATCGACAAATCGTCGTCGATTGATCGGCCTACGGCCGAAACACTCCTCACCCCTCCATCTCCTCGCGCAACATCTCCAGTTCCAGCCATTCTTCCTCGAGCGCGGCCAGCGTGGCGCGCTCCTTGTCGAGGGCGGCGATGGTTTTCTGGAACGAGGCCGGATCGCGCTCGTAATAGGCCGGATCGGCGATGTTGTTCTCCAGCCGCGAGATAGAGGCCATCACAGCTTCGATTTTCTTCGGCAGGGATTCCAGTGCGAATTTCTGCTTGAACGACAGTTTCTTCGCCGGCACTTTTGGCGCGGCGGCTTCGCTCTTGCCTGACGCGGGCGCCTCGCCATTTTCGGCTCTCGCCCGCGCCTTGCGGTCGTCCAGCTTCGTGCCGCCGCGCTGCGCCAACATGTCGGAGTAGCCGCCGGCATATTCGATCCAGCGGCCTTCACCATCCGGCGCGATCAGGCTGGTCACGGTGCGGTCGAGGAAATCGCGGTCGTGGCTGACCAGGATGACGGTGCCGGCGAAACCGGCGACCAGTTCCTGCAGCAGTTCAAGCGTCTCCATGTCGAGATCGTTGGTCGGCTCATCGAGCACCAGAAGGTTTGCGGGCCGCGCCAGCACGCGCGCCAGCAGGAGCCGCGCCCGCTCGCCGCCGGACAACTCGCGCACCGGCGTGCGCGCCTGCTCCGGCTTGAACAGGAAATCCTTCATGTAGGAGACCACGTGGCGCTGCTCGCCATTGATGACGAGGTTTTCGCCGCGCCCATCGGTGAGATATTGTGCCAGCGTCTCCTGCGGGTCGACCGCCTCGCGCTTCTGGTCGAGCGTTGCGATCTCCAGATTGGTGCCGAGCCGCACCGAACCTGCGTCCGGCTTCATCTCGCCGGTCAGCATCTTCAAGAGCGTGGTCTTGCCGGCGCCGTTCGGCCCGACCAGGCCAACGCGATCGCCGCGCTGGATGCGGGTCGAAAACGCCTTGACCACGGTGAGATCGCCAAAGCTCTTTTCGATGTTTTTCGCCTCGATCACCAGCTTGCCGGACTCGGTGGCGTCGCTCGCCACCATGATCGCCGACCCTTCGGCCCCGCGATGACCGCGAAAACGCTGACGCATGGTCTGCAACTCGCCGAGCCGGCGCATGTTGCGCTTGCGCCGCGCCGTCACGCCGTAGCGCAGCCAATGCTCTTCGCGAACGATCTGGCGACCGAGCTTGTGCTGCTCGCGTTCTTCTTCCTCCAGAACCAGGTCGCGCCATTCCTCGAAATGGCCGAAGCCCTTGTCCAGCCTGCGGGTCTGGCCGCGATCGAGCCAGACCGTGGCGCGCGACACGCGTTCGAGGAAGCGGCGGTCGTGCGAGATGACGATCAGCGCCGAGGAGGTGCGGGCGAGTTCTTCTTCCAGCCATTCGATGACCGAGAGGTCGAGATGGTTGGTCGGCTCATCGAGCAGCAGGATATCGGGCTCCGGCGCCATGACGCGGGCAAGGGCGGCGCGCCTCGCCTCCCCGCCCGACAGGTCGTTCGGACGTTCCTCACCCGACAGGCCGAGATGCTCCATCAGATAGCTGGCGCGGTAGGGATCGTCGGCGGGGCCAAGCCCGGCCTCGACATAGGCGCGGACAGTGGCAAAACCTTCCATGTCGGGCATCTGCGGCAGATAGCGGACGGTCGCCGAAGGCTGGCGGAACACTTCGCCGTCCTGCGGCTCGATCAGGCCGGCGGCGATCTTCAGCAGGGTCGACTTGCCGGACCCGTTGCGGCCGACCAGCGCGATCTTGTCGCCGGCCGAAGCCGTCAAGGCGGCGCCATCGAGCAGCGGCGTGCCGCCGAAGGTCAGTTTTATCCCGTCGAGGTTGAGAAGGGGCGGGGCCATGTCAGCTTTCAGGTAAGGGATAGGGATGAGCGAGCAGCATCGCGCGGCCATGGCCGAGCGCGATTTCGAGGCGGCCCCCGGTCTTGTCGGACTTGACCTCGTTGGAAATGGTCAGCGACGAACCGAACGCCACCTTGACGTGAGCGAGCGGCCATTTGGCGCCGGTGACGGTCAGGCCGTCGAGCTCGGAAAAGCCGAGCACCGAAAACAGCGTGCCGTCGGCATAGTCGAAGCCGGCCGTTCCGCGCAGCAGGGGGATGCCTTCCTGAGCGCCGCTGGTCAAAAGCACGTCCGTTCCCGCCTCCGCCAGCCGCAGGGCGAGCGACAGATGCAGAAAAGCGTGGTCGGCGCGCTTGCCGCCAAAGGCGCCGGCCAGCACCAGGCGGGTCGCGCCGCGCTCCAGTGCCGCGGCGACGGCAAGTTCGCCATCGGTCTGGTCCTTTTCCGCCGGGAAGGTCCGACGCGGCACGGAAGCGAGATCGTCCGGCAGGTTGGCCGGCACCGAATCGAAATCACCCACCCACAGCTCCGGCACGAGACCCAGCAACCGCGCATGACCGATGCCGGCGTCGGCGGCGATGACGCGGGAGCCTTTGACCTGACGGTCGAGCCGTGGCGTACGGATGAGATCGCCGCCAAGCAGGATGGTGAATGTGCTCATATCGTGTGGCCCTTACCAGCCCGGCACGGGAAACGGAAGGCGGCAAACTCCCGCTTGCATGGCGGATCGGCCCGGCCTATGTGTCGAAACGCTCTAACGGGGTGCCGGACGCGATCTTCGCGGACCGGCTGAGAGGCAGTCTCGCCAACCCGCTGAACCTGATCCGGTTTGTACCGGCGGAGGGATTAGACGTTTCGGACAGTCCGACGCCTCAATTCCTTTCAATTCGAACGAAGGAGGCGCCGATGCGCACGCTTTTATATGCTCTTGTTTCAGCAACGGTCGTGGCCTTGTCCGGGCCCGCCTTGGCCAAGGACAAGCTCACCGTCTACACCTATGAGAGTTTCACCGCCGACTGGGGTCCGGGTCCCGTGGTGAAGAAGGAGTTCGAGGCCGAATGCGGCTGCGACGTCGACTTCGTCTCGGTCGCCGATGGCGTCGCGCTGCTCAACCGCGTCAGATTGGAAGGCACATCGACCAAGGCCGATATCGTGCTTGGCCTGGATACCAATCTCACCGCCGATGCCAAGGCGTCAGGCTTGTTCGCGCCGCATGGCGCGGTGACGGATGTCAGTGTGCCGGGCGGCTGGAGCGACGACACGTTTGTCCCCTTCGACTACGGCTATTTCGCTGTCGTCTACGACACGCAGAAGATGAAGACGCCGCCGAAGAGCCTGAAGGAGCTGATCGAAGGCAGTGCCAACGACAAGATCGTCATCCAGGACCCGCGCACCTCGACGCCAGGCCTCGGCCTGCTTCTTTGGGTCAAGTCGGTCTATGGCGACAAGGCACCCGAGGCCTGGGCCAAGCTCAAGGCCAAGGTGCTGACCGTGACGCCGGGCTGGAGCGAGGCCTATGGGCTGTTCACCAAGGGCGAGGCGCCGATGGTGCTGTCCTACACGACGTCGCCAGCCTACCACATGGTCGCCGAGAACACGGAGCGCTACCAAGCGGCCTCCTTCGAGGAGGGCGAGTATCTGCAGATCGAGGTGGCGGGTATCACCACGACAGGAGCCAAGAATCCGCTGGCGGCCAAGTTCATGGCCTTCATGACCGGGCCGAAATTCCAGGATGCCATCCCCGAGACCAACTGGATGTTCCCGGCAGGCAAGACCGACAAGCCGCTCAATCCGGCCTTCGACAAACTGGTCAAGCCGACGAAGACCTTGCTGTTCAGCCCGCAAGAGGTCGCCGCCAACCGCAAGGCCTGGGTCGATGAATGGCTGGCGGCGATGAGCAAATAGGCAGCGCGATGGCGCCGGCGCATTCCACGGATTCCCGCGTCAGTGCCGGCATTGTCGCGCTCGCTGCAATCGCGCTGCTGATCGGCGGCGCGTTTGCTGGCCTGCTTTTCGAGGGCGCCCATGATTTCTCGGGCGCCTGGGCAGCCTTCGATCCCTATCTGCTTCGCGTCATTCGCTTCACGCTCTGGCAAGCGGTCCTGTCGACGCTGCTTTCGGTCATCCCGGGGCTGTTTGTGGCGCGCGCTCTGTCGCGGCATCCACGTTTCTTCGGCCGCGCCTTCATCCTGCAGATCTTCGCCGTGCCATTGGCGCTGCCGGCCATCGTTGCAGCGCTCGGCATCCTGGCGCTTTATGGCCGTGCCGGCTATTTCGCCGGCGTGCTTGCCGTTATCGGCGGCGGAAGCTGGCCGGGCATCTATGGCCTGTCCGGCATTCTCGTCGCCCATGTCTTCTTCAACCTGCCGCTGGCGACGCGGCTGTTCCTCGAGGCGCTGCAGACCATACCGGCCGACCAATGGCGGCTGGCGAGCCAACTCGGCATGGCGGCGCGGCCGGCGTTCCGGCTGATCGAATGGCCAACGCTGCGCGCCGCACTGCCCGGCGTCGCCGGGCTTGTGTTCATGCTCTGCATCACATCCTTCACGATCGTGCTGACGCTCGGCGGCGGGCCGGCCGCGACGACGCTTGAGGTCGGCATCTACCAGGCGCTGCGCTTCGATTTCGATCCCACGCGGGCCGTTACACTGACGCTGCTGCAGATCGCCTTGACCTTTATCGTGGTGCTGGCACTGACGCGGCTAGGCGCCAATGTGGTCGGCGACACCAATTTGCCGGTCGCGCAACGCCGCCATCTTTCGGTCAATCGGAGCGAGACCTGGTTGAACGCGCTACTCATCGTCCTGGCGCTGCTGTTCGTCGTCGGGCCGATGGCGGCAACCGTGATGGCCGGATTGAGTGCCGATCTCGCCCGCTTGGCCGGCGAGGCCACTGTCCGGCAGGCAACGCTGACCAGCGCGGCGCTCGCCTTCCTGTCGGCGCTGCTTTCGGTGATGCTGTCGCTGGCGCTGACCATGGCGCGGCGGGCACTGGCGCTGAACAGCCGGACTGGCCGCAAGACACTGCTCGAACATGCCGCCGATACCGGCGCCGGCTTTGTCCTGGTCGTGCCGCCGATCGTCGTCGGCGCCGGCTGGTTCCTGTTGTTGCGCCTTGTCGGCGATGTCTTCGCCCTCGCCCCGGTCATGGTCGTCACCGTCAACGCGGTGATGGCGATGCCGTTTGCGCTCCGCGCCGTGCGTCCCGCCTATGATGCAGCGAGCGAGCGTCACGAACGGCTCTGTGCACAGCTCGGCATTGCGGGCTGGAACCGGCTGATGCTGGTCGACTGGCCGTCGCTGCGGCGACCGCTCGCCACGGCCTTCGCTTTCGCCATGGCGCTGTCGCTCGGCGATCTCGGTGTCATTGCCTTGTTCGGCAGTGATTCCGTGCAGACATTGCCCTACCTTCTTCTGGCTCGGATGGGCAGCTACCGCACCGAGGATGCCGCCGGCCTCGCACTGCTGCTCGGCCTCGTCTGTCTCGCGTTGATCGTGGCGGCGCACTGGCTGGGAAGGGAGGAGGTCCGTGATGCGTGAAAAGGCGGCCAACGGGCTCGCGAAGGGCGCGCCGGTGCGGCTGGACAAAGTGTCGTTCAGCTATGGCAGCTATGGCGAGGCGCCGCTTGTTTTCGATGTCGAGTTTGCCGCGGCGACGATCACCGCCATCATGGGGCCGAGCGGTTCGGGCAAGTCGACACTGCTCAATCTGGTCGCCGGCTTCGAGACCCCACGGTCGGGCCGCGTGCTGGTCGGCGGTGTCGATGTCAGCGCCGAGCCGGCCTCGGCGCGGCCGGTGTCGATGGTGTTCCAGGAGAACAATCTCTTCGCGCATCTTTCCGTCGAGCAGAATGTCGGGCTCGGCCGCTCGCCATCCCTGCGGCTGACCGAGGCGGACCGCGCTGCGGTCGCCGAGGCGCTTGCGCGCACCGGTCTTGCGGGCAAGGAGAAACGCCTGCCGCGCGAGCTCTCCGGGGGCGAACGCCAGCGCGTCGCCCTGGCCCGCGTGCTGGTGCGCGACCGACCGGTGTTGCTGCTCGACGAGCCCTTCGCTTCGCTCGGACCGGCTTTGCGCGACGAGATGCTGGATCTGGTTGCCGCCGTTCATGCCGAACGCGCCATGACAGTGCTGTTCGTCACCCACCAGCCGGAGGATGCACGCCGCATCGGCGAGCATATGGTGTTTGTCGACAATGGGTTGGTCGCTGCGACCGGCAAGGCTGATGATTTCTTTGCCGGGGCTGGTCCGGAGGCGTTCCGGCGCTATATCGGCGCGGGTGCCGGATATTCCACATCACGCGATGTTGCCCGGAAGCGGACATAATTTACGGTCAAACCGGCTCCAGGCGATGTGGCGTTTGCTTGCCATGACCGGGGGAGTGTGGCTAGGTCCGCCCTACCGGTCCGGCACAGGCCGTGATTTGCCTGCAGTATCCGGCGCCCGCCCCTGGGATGGGCCGCGGATACTGCAGCAGTTTGAGATATGGCACGTGAGCATTCTGAAGATCGTCCCCGATTTTCAATGTCATGTGCCGGGACCCGAAAGGAAGCCGTTCTGGCGATCGGCGCTAACACATTGGGAATGAAACCGCTGGCGCGCTTCCTCGCGCTGGCCGGCTTTGCCGTGGCGTTGGCAAGCTGCCAGATGTTCACGCCGCCGGAGGTTCAGGAATCCGGCTTCCAGCCTTCCGACAAGCCGATCACGGTGGACAATGTCGGCGCCAACAACAAGCTCGCCGAATTGGCCAGGGCGCAGCATCCGCGCATCCTGGCGACCTATGGCGGCGAATATTCCGATCCCAAGCTCGAGCGCATGGTCGCCAAGGTGGTCGGTAGTTTGACGGTGGTGTCCGCCAACCCGACACAGACCTATCGCATCACCATTTTGAATTCGCCCAATGTCAATGCCTTCGCGCTGCCGGGCGGCTATCTCTACATCACGCGCGGCCTCCTGGCGCTGGCCAATGATTCGGCCGAGCTTGCAGCTGTCATCGCGCATGAGATGGGCCACGTCACCGCCAATCACGGCTTGCAGCGCCAGCAACTCGAGGCAGAGGAAGGCCTGGCGACCAAGGTGGTTTCCGATGTGCTCGGCGACAGCCCGACCGCCAAGGCGGCGTTGATCCGCGGCAAGCTGAGGCTCGCGCAATTCTCGCGCAACCAGGAGCTGGAAGCCGACGCCATCGGCATCAAGTCGATCGGCGAGGCCGGCTACGATCCTTTCGCCGCCGGCCGCTTCCTGCAATCAATGTCGGCCTACACGGATTTCCGCTCGATCAGCGGCGCCACCGACGCCAGCCTCGACTTCCTGGCCACGCACCCCAATACGCCGCAGCGCATCGATCTGGCGCAGCGCCATGCCCGCCAGTTCGGCGCGCCGGGCGTCGGCACGCGCGACCGCGATTCCTTCCTCGCCGGCATAGACGGCCTGCTCTATGGCGACACGCCGGAAGAAGGCTATGTGCGCGGCGAAACCTTCCTGCATCCGGGCCTTGGCGTTTCGTTCACGGTACCGGACGGCTTCATCATCGACAATTCGGCGGCAGCGGTGACGGCCACCGGCCCCGGCGACATAGCGATCCGTTTCGATGGCGTGTCGATCGACAAGAACCGGGCGCTGACGGACTATATCCGCAGCGGCTGGGTGGCTGGTCTCGTCGACAGCAGCGTCAGGCAGGAAACCATCAACGGCAACGAGGCAGCGACCGCGCATGCCGGCGCCGAAGGCTGGCAGTTCGACATTGCGGTGATCCGCGCCGGCGGCCAGGTCTATCGGCTGCTGACCGCGGCCCCTTCGGCCAGCACGTCGCTGGACACAATCGCCCGCTCGGTCAGCGGCTCGTTCCGGATCTTGAGTGCCGCCGAAAAGGCGGCGCTGAAGCCGCTGCGCATCCGCGTCGTCACTGTCCAGCCTGGGCAGACGATGGGTTCGCTTTCGGCGCAGATGGTCGGCGTCGACCGTAAGCTCGACCTGTTCCGCGTCCTCAACGCGCTGTCGCCTGGTGCCGCGGTTTCGGCCGGCGACAAGGTCAAGATCGTCACGGACAAGTAAGAGCCCCTGGACGCCTGCCGCCGTTCACGCGGCAGTCGCCATGAACTCCGGATTCTGCTTCACCAACGCGACCTTCAGCTTTTCCATGGCGCGAGCCTCGATCTGGCGGACGCGTTCCTTGGAGATGCCGAGGGTTTCGCCGAGCGCTTCCAGCGTCGCGCCCTCGTCGTTAAGCCGGCGTTCCTCGATGATCCTCAACTCCCGTGCGTTGAGCGCGCGAAGCGCCTCCCTCAGCCAGAGCGAGCGGCGCGCGACATCGATCTTGTCGCCGACGATCTCGTCGGGCAGCGGATCGTCCGAGACCAGGAAATCCATGCGCTCGGTCGAACCCGCATCGTCGGCAACCGGCATGTTGAGTGAGGAGTCGGGAGCCGACAGCCGCGAATCCATCATCGCCACGTCGGCTTCGGAGACGCCGAGTGCTTCCGATACTTCGCGATAGAGCGTTGCGTTTGACAGTGGCTCGGCGCCATTCGCCAGCCGCGCGCGCAGGCGTCGCAGGTTGAAGAACAGCGCCTTCTGCGCCGAGCTGGTGCCGCCACGCACGATCGACCAGTTGCGCAGGATGTAGTCCTGCATCGAGGCCCGGATCCACCATGTCGCATAGGTCGAGAACCGCACCTCGCGCTCCGGCTCGAAGCGGGCGGCGGCCTCGAGCAGCCCGACATGACCCTCCTGGACCAGGTCGCCGAGCGGCAGGCCGTAATGGCGGAATTTGGAGGCCATGGAAATGACCAGCCGCATATGCGCGACGGTGATGCTGTGCAGCGCGTTCTGGTCGTTGTCCTCTTTCCAGAGCAATGCAAGCCGATGCTCTTCGTCACGTTCGAGGTAGGGAGCCTTCATTGCCGCGCGGACCATGATCCGTCCTGCCGTGTCTTCCATCATGAGGCGCTCCCTGGGTGGTGCGGATGACTTTGCAAACTTGGCTGGCGCCCGGGTTGAAATGGCGGCGCCGTGCCCTAGAACAGCCAGAACTGCCATGCGCGGGAAAGGTTCCGCGACCGTGGCTGCGGGATTGTGTTGCCCGACGGGCTCCGGGGATGATCCGCGACAGTTCTGGTGTCGGCTGGAAAGCGCCAGTTTGAGTATGCGATTTCAGAAACTGGTTGTTTTTGGAATTCTGTTCCTTATTTTTTCGGCTTGCATCTGTCAGTTTCCAGCGCTCACAATATGCCGGTCGGCCGGCCAAGGACGGGATCACAGAAAAATGAAATGGCTCAAGTCGCTCATCATCGCCGGAACGCTGCAGGCCTTGGCTGTCACCGCAGGCCATGCCGGCGCCAATCTCGACCAGATCAAGCAGGCCGGGGTCATCAAGGTCGGCACGGAAGGCACTTATGCGCCATTCACCTATCATGACACTTCGGGCGCACTGGTCGGCTTCGACGTCGAAATCGCCAAGGCGATCGCCGACAAGCTCGGCGTCAAGGTCGAATTCCTCGAAGGCAAGTGGGACGGGCTGATCGCCGGCCTCGACGCCAATCGCTATGACGCCGTCATCAACGAGGTCGGCATCACCGATGCCCGCAAGGCCAAGTACGACTTCTCCGATCCTTACATCGCCTCCAAGGCGGTGCTGATCGTGCGCGGCGACAACACAGACATCAAGACCTTTGCCGATCTCAAGGGCAAGAAGTCGGCGCAGTCGCTGACCTCGAATTTCGGCAAGCTGGCCGAAACGAACGGCGCCGAGCTGGTCGGCACCGATGGCTTCGACCAATCGATCCAGCTGCTTCTGACAGGCCGTGCCGACGCCACGATCAATGACAGCCTGTCGTTCCTCGACTTCAAGAAGCACAAGCCCGACGCCAATGTGAAGATCGCCGCGCAAGAGGAAAACGCCGACTATTCCGGCGTCATCGTGCGCAAGGGCGATCCGGAGCTGGTCGCGGCGATCAACAAGGCGCTGGCCGACATCAAGGCCGACGGCACCTATAAGAAAATCTCCGACACCTATTTCGGCCAGGACGTTTCGAAGTAATCTATGAGGCGGGCCGCTCCGCGGCCCACAGGACATATCGAGCGGCGAGTCGTCTTTGACGGTCCGCCGCTTTTGTCGTGATATGTCGCGCCTCGACGAAGCCTCGACTTATTTGGAGGGTCTTACGTGCCGCACTGGCTGCAACTGATGCTGGAGTCGCTGCCTTCGCTGTTGTGGGCGGCGCTGATCTTCACCGTGCCGCTGACGCTGTTGTCCTTCGTCCTTGGGCTGACCGTTGGGTTGGGTGCGGCGCTTGCCCGGCTGTTTGGTCCGAAACCGCTGGTCGCGCTGGTGCGCTTCTATGTCTGGATCTTCCGCGGCACGCCGCTGCTGGTGCAGCTGTTCCTTATCTTCTACGGCCTGCCGTCGGTCGGTATCCTGCTCGACGCCTTCACGGCGGCGTTGATCGGCTTCACGCTCAACATCGGCGCCTACACGTCGGAAATTATCCGCGCGGCCATAGGGTCGGTGCCGAAGGGCCAGTGGGAAGCGGCCTATTCGATCGGCATGACCTGGAGCCAGGCGATGCGGCGCACCATCCTGCCGCAAGCCGGCCGGGTCGCGGTGCCGCCGCTTTCCAACACCTTCATCTCATTGGTCAAGGATACGTCGCTGGCCGCCGCCATCACCGTGCCGGAGATGTTCCAGGCGGCGCAGCGCATCGTCGCCACCACCTATGAGCCGCTGATCCTCTATGTCGAGGCGGCGATCCTCTATCTGGCGCTGAGTTCGGTGCTGTCGGCCTTGCAGACGCGGCTGGAGACCCGGCTCAACCGCTATGGCGGCTTCCTGGAGGCACGCTCATGATCGGCCTCAGCAACATCGAAAAGCGCTTTGGCGACAATCTCGTGTTGAAGGGCGTGACGGTCACCATTGCCGAAGGCAGCGTCACTGCGCTGGTCGGCCCGTCGGGCGGGGGAAAGAGCACCCTGCTGCGCTGCATCAACCTCCTGGAGATCCCGACCTCGGGCACGGTGCGCATCGGCGACGAGACGCTCGAATTCCATCCTGGTGGCAGGGTTCCGGCCAGGGATATCCAGCGCCTGCGGCTGCAGACCGGCATGGTGTTCCAGAACTTCCAGCTGTTTCCGCATCGCACCGCGATCGAGAACGTCATGGAAGGGCTGGTGACGGTGCTGAAATGGGCGCCTGAGAGGGCACGCGAGCGGGCGCTGGCTCTGCTGGAGAAGGTGGGGATGGCGCACAAGGCCGACGCCTGGCCGGCGACGCTGTCGGGCGGCCAGCAGCAGCGCGTGGCGATCGCCCGCGCCTTGGCGCCGTCGCCGAAAGTGCTGCTCTGCGACGAGCCGACCTCGGCACTCGACCCGGAACTGGCGCAAGAGGTGGTCGACGTGCTTGGCAAGCTCGCCAGTGAAGGCACGACCATGGTGATGGCGACGCATGATCTGCGCCTCGCCTCCAAGATCGCCAAGGAAGTGGTGTTCCTCGATGCCGGCGTCGTCGTCGAGAAGGGACCGGCCGCGGTGCTGTTCAACAATCCGGAGCAGCAACGGACGAAGCGGTTCATTGCGACGCTGAAGCAGGAGGCTGAGAAGGAAGGCGGCGGCGGGTAGGCGCGGCCTAGGGTCTGTAGAATTCGGGCGATGGCCCCGAAGGCGCGCCGGTTCCGGTATATCTTGCCGGATGCGCGAGCAGGCCGTCAGCCATCCTTCGGCATATCGGGCCTTGCCGCCAGCAGCCGCTGAAATTTCACCGTCAGATCTCCCCCGAAATCGCGGCTCTTCATTTGCAGGTTCAGATATGATGGCTGACGAGCGCCACGCCAAGTCCGATGAGGATCGAACCGCATGTCTTGGGGATCACCCATCCGGCGCCAGTGAACCGGCCAACGGCGAGCGAGGCGATGCCGACCGCCGCAAGGTCGGCCATCGAGAAGATGAGATTGACGATGATGCCGAGGATGAGGAACTGCAACCCGACGGCCATGCCGGCTGACGGATCCACGAACTGCGGCAGGAAGGTCAGGAAGAACAGTGCCGTCTTGGGATTGAGGATCTCGACGACCATGCTGTCGCGAAATGTGTTCGGGGCCGGCCTGGCACCATCCTCACCCATCCGGTTCCAGCCCAGGAACATGGCAAGGCCCAGCGAAATGAGATATGCGGCGCCCGCCCATCGGATCACCAAGAAAGCGACCGGCGCGTGTTCCATCAGTGCGGCGAGCCCGACCGCCGCGGCCAGGATGTGCACGTAACAACCAAGATGGACACCCAGCGCCGCCATCAATCCCGCCTGACGGCCATGGGCCAGCGTCTGCGCTGTCATGTAGAGAATCGCCGGTCCTGGCATGCAGGCGAAGGCGAGCGTTGCGAGGGCGAACGGAATCCAGAGATCCAGCGATGGCATGACAGCTCCTCCCATGATCAAGCCGTGGGAGGAGTAGGCCGGGGGGCAGGCCGAAAACATACGGCGGATGCCGTATTTGGATGATGATCGGGTTTGGCTAATCTGCCGATGGTTAAGGGGACGTTGCCGGGTTGCCCATTGTCGCGGCTGCGATATCAGCCGGTGGGCAATCCCAGACGAACCGCGTAGGCGGTCAGTTCGGCGGTGTTGTGGAGACTGAGCTTGCCCATCAGATTTTCGCGATGTTTGCGAGCGGTCGGCAGGCTGATGCCCAGTCGTTCGGCGATGTCGCGCGTGATCATGCCTTGCGCCACCAGTTGAAGGATCTGCCGTTCGCGCCGCGTCAGCGGTACCGGGGACAGGATTTCCTGCGCGGCTATCGGCTCGCTTTCCCTGCCTATATCGCTGACCGCGAAGCGAACGGTTTTCGCCAGATAGGTGCCTCCGTTCTTGACCGCTTCGATGGCAGCGCCGAGTTCCTCTGGATCGCCATCCTTGGTCAGGTAGGCGTTGGCGCCGGCGCTGAGCGCGGCGCGTACTGTCCTCGGCTCGACATTGGCCGTCAGCACCACGATCCGCAGGCGTGGCGCCAAGGTCCTGATGGTGGCGATAAACTGCATCCCGGTCACACCTGGCATGCCGAGGTCGAGGATCAAAAGGTCGGCGCGCGTGCTTCGCAGCTGGCCAAGCAGCGCCTCGCCATCCGCAGCCTCGGCGACGACCGAGATATTGTCCATAGCCGAGATAAGCAGCTTCAGCCCCTCGCGCACGATGGCATGGTCGTCGGCGAGTATGGCGGTGAGCGAGCGGTTCATCGGGGCACCATCCAGGGCTGCAGCGGCGTATATGGATCGATCGCCAACTTATGCGAAACAGGTTGCCGGTAGATCAACGGTACCGGGGAAGACCGGCCGGAGAATTACTTGGGACAATTGGAGGGATTCGATGCAGGAAGACAAGATACGCCAGGCCCTGGTCGAACTCCTGTATCGCAATTCCTACGGCGTGGTCATCTCCAACATCGTGATCTCGATGGCGGCGGTCTATGTTCTGAGAACGGCCGTTTCCGCCAATTGGCTGATCGGCTGGCTGGCGGCGCTGTATCTGCTGACGGCTATCCGGGTGCTGGCGTCGCGCCGTTTTTTCAGCCGCTCAAGGGATCGCGGCTCGATCTTGCGCTGGGCATGGCTGGCCACGGCGTTTTCCTGTATGTCGGGCCTTCTGTGGGGGGTGCTTGGCTGGGTCGGCTTTATGCCCGAGGCGCCGATCGTGCTGTCCTTCACGGTCATCGTCCTGACTGGTCTCGTCTGCGGTACGGTGCCGTCGCTGTCGGCCTTTCCGCCGGCGCTGGTCGGTTCCATCCTGGCCACGGTGGTGCCGGTCGCCTTGCGCTGCTTGACCACCCAAAGCGATATTTCCGGCGCCTTCCTGTTCCTGCTCGCATCGCTGGTGGCGATCAATTTCTACTACTGCCGTATCACCTACCGCATGCTGCGCGAAACCGTCAGCCTGCGACTGGAGAACGAAACGCTGGTCGAGCACCTGCAAGAGGAACGCGACAGGGCGCAGACCGCCGACCGTGCCAAGACGCGTTTTCTGGCGGCGGCGAGTCACGATCTGCGCCAACCGATCCATGCCCTGAGCCTGCTGGTCTCGACGCTTGCCATATTGGGGCAGCGCGGCGACGTACCCTCCGGCGAGGCGCGCGATCTGGCCAGCCGGGCGAAATCGGTTGTCAGCAACTTCAGTGGGCTGCTCAACGCTTTGCTCGATATCTCGCGGCTCGATGCGGGCATCGTCACGGTCGCGAGCGAGGCGGTGCCGCTGCGCGACCTCTTTGGTGATCTTCGCAATGAATTCGCCGCCGAGGCAAAACAACGCGGACTTACGTGGCGCGTGGTAGACAGCAGTCTCTACGTCGACAGCGACCCGATGATGTTGAAGCGCATCCTCAACAACCTGATCTCGAATGCCCTTCGCTACACCAAGCAAGGTGGTGTCCTGCTGGGCTGTCGCCGGCGCGGCGCATGTGTGGAGATACAGGTCCTCGACAGCGGCCCCGGCATCCCCGCCGATCAGCAGGGGATGGTCTTCGAGGAGTTCGTGCAGTTGCAGAACCCGGCGCGGGACCGCACGCAAGGCCTGGGACTCGGGCTCGCCATCGTTCGCCGCACCGCCGAGCTGTTGGGGCACCCCCTGAAATTGGCTTCGACGTCCGGGCGCGGTTCCCTGTTTTCCATCACCGTCGCGAAGGCCGGCGCGGTGCAAGCTCGCTTGGAGGTCGACACGACATCGCCGGCCAGCAGTGCCGCCGGCATCATGGTGGTCGAGGACGAGGGCGACGTTCTCGATGCCATGGTGCGCTTGCTCAGCCTGGAGGGACATCGTGTCTATCCCGGCCGCTCCGCCGCAGAGGCGCAGGAGGCCCATACGGCGGCGCTGGCTGCCGGCGATGCGCCGGTCGACCTGATCATCGCAGACTACCGTCTCGAGAATGACACCACCGGCACCGACGCGATCCGTGCGCTTCACGCCCATATCGGCCGGCTTGTCCCGACCATCATCATTACTGGCGATACGTCGCCGGCGCGCCTCAAGGAGATCAGCGCCAGCGGCAGCCGCATCCTGCACAAGCCGATCGCCGACGAGGAATTGCGCGAGACCATTGCCGCGGTCTGCTTTGGCGGCAAGGCGATAAGTGGCGACACACGTTAAAGCGAAACGCGCGCTCGACGGCTCGGCGCGCCGGCAAGCCGCGATGCAGCACGCTGGTGCGCAGGGCCTACCAACATCGAAGCTGCCGCCCGAAAGCAAAAGAGGCCCCGGTCAAACCGGAGCCTCCAATCGTTTCTGGCAGGATTTCTCGAAAGGTGAGAAAGATCAGGCAGCTTCTTCCTGCTCGGCCTCTTCATTGTCGGCCTTGGCGCCACGCTTAGGGCCCTTGTTGAGGTTGACCTCGATCAAGCGCACGGCTTCGGTTTCCGACATGCGGTTGACGGCCGCGATCTCGCGGGCCATGCGGTCGAGCGCCGCCTCGTAGAGCTGACGCTCGGAATAGGACTGCTCCGGCTGGTTGTCGGCGCGGTAGAGGTCACGCACGACTTCCGAGATCGAGATCAGGTCGCCCGAATTGATCTTCGCATCATATTCCTGGGCGCGGCGCGACCACATGGTGCGCTTGACGCGGGCGCGGCCCTGCACGACCTTCAGCGCGCGTTCGACATAATCCTCTTCCGACAGCTTGCGCATGCCGATGGAGGTCGCCTTGGCGACCGGCACCTTCAGGCGCATCTTGTCCTTCGAGAAGTCGATGACGAACAGTTCCAGCTTGTGTCCAGCAACTTCCTGCTCGTCGATCGAGACGATCTGGCCGACGCCATGCGCCGGGTAGACGATGTAC
>NZ_RZQE01000230.1:0-8980 GCF_004022955.1 Mesorhizobium sp. M7A.F.Ca.US.002.01.1.1
CACCGGCGTTTCCATGCGCGCCACCACCGGCTCGGCCGGCGGCAGCTGTGACTGGACTTCCGCCAGCGTGACAGGCTTCCTGCCCTCGGGGGCGGCATGCAGGTCGGCACGAAAAGCTTCCACGTCGGGGGCTGCATAGACGCTCGACGCGCGCTCCAGATCCTGGCTCAGCTCATCGGCGTCGCCCGGCTGCTTGCGGCCGCCGTCGCTGTCCTCGATGATCCGCCTGATGGAAGCCAGTATCTCTTCCATGGAAGGTTCGCGCTGTGCGCTGCTTGCCGTTGCCATCGTCACATCCGCCGCCCTTGTGACCCCTGTTGGGTTTTCCGCTCCGGCAGAGCCGGATCGAATCATGGCCACAGCGTAACCGACGGATCGCCGCACGAGAATCCCCAATCTGGGGACTTGTGGGATTTCAACAGATTAGCGCCATCTGAACCCGAGAGCCGCAGCGCGAAAGATCCTGCTCAAGCAGGGAACACGGCCAGTTCAGGCCGAACGCCTCAGCGGCCGTCCGGCGTGCGCAGTCCGTACCACTTGTCCTTGACCGCGTTGTAGTGCTCTTCAGGCTTGTATTTCGCTACCTGCAAGCCAAGGCGGTCGACGGACAGACGGCCGGTCGCCTGCAGGATGGCGTAGCTCGCCACCACCACATCGTGTTCGTAACCGGCCTGGTTGATCTGGGCGGTGATGACCGTCGCCTGCGCATTGAGGACGTCGAGCGTGGTGCGCTGGCCGACATTGCGCTCTTCGATGACACCGTTCAGTGCCAGCTTCGCGGCTTCGATCACTTGCCTGTTGGCCGTCAGCTGCTGCTGCGCGGCGGTGTACTCGGTCCAGGCGGCGGTGACGGCCTGGCGCACCTGGTCGCGGCTGACGTCGACCTGGATGCGGGCCTGGCTGAGTGATTCCTTGTTCTGGCGCACGATCGCCGAGGTGCGGCCACCTGAATAGATCGGGATGGTCAGCGTTGCCCCGACACTGGCCGAATTGGTCGTGCCATCCTGCGAACCGACGCCTGGCAAAGGCGAGGTATTGCGATAGGCGCTCGAAACGCCGGCGGAAGCCGACAGCTGCGGCAACAGCGCGCCTTCGGCCGACTTCACCGAAAACGCCGCGGCGTCGACCAGATGCTGCGTGGCAAGGATGGCCGGATGCTCGTTCGAGGCCACCCCGACGGCGGCGGCGAGGCTCGACGGCAACAGCTTTGCCACCGGCGAAGCGCCCTTGAGTTTGCCCGGCTCGTCGCCGACGATCTGGCGATAGAGCGCCGCACTTGCCAGCGCCTGCGCCCGGGCAGCACTCAGCGATGCCACGGCGGCGGCGCGTGAGGCGTCGGCCTGGGCGACATCGGTGCGTGTGCCTTCACCAACTTCGAAACGCGAACGCGCCGCGCGCGCCGTCTCGGTCAGGAACTGCAGGTTCTGCTCGGTCAGCACAGCGACCTGCCGGTCGCGAATCACGTTCATATACGCTTGCGCCGCGCTGAACAGGATGCCCTCTTCGGTGTTGCGCAGGCTTTCGACCGAGGCCCGGACCTGTGCTTCGGCGGCAGCAACATTGTTCCTGGTCTGAAAGCCGTCGAACAGCGTCTGGTCGATCTGGACGCCAAAATTGCCGGTGGTCAGCCGCACGCTTGAATTGGTGCCGTTGAGATGGCTGCTCGAATAATCGATATCCGCCGAGCCGGTGACAACCGGGCGGTAGCCCGACTTGGCGATGGCGACACCCTCATCGGTGACGCGAACGCCGGCACGGGCCGAATTCAGTGAAGAATTGTACTGGTAGGCCTTTGCAAGCGCGCCGGAGATGGTTTCGGCTGAAGCGGCCAGTGGGGACAGCATGGTCGCCGAAACGAGGACGGCGGTGAAAAGTGACTTGCGTAAAGACGGCACGGTTAAACCCTCATTCGTTTTCCATGGGAACCGCGCCGCGCCTGCTTCTCTCATAGATCAGCCGGCGCCGCGTGTTCGTGTTCCCTGCTGCTCACCCCCAAAGTGCCCCCAGTTTGGCATCAGCAGCGATCGTTCAAATGCAAGCGACCATGACAAAGCCTCTGCTGCAAGGCCAAATCATTCAGAATTCGAAAGCACGAATGCGTTCAAACCCCGGTAGTGGCTTAATTGCCGCATTAAATGCACGTCTTCCGGTTACAACCCCCCCGGCCTTGAAAAAGAGACGGGCCACGCCGGAATTGCCCTGCCCTTCGACGGCGACGAGTCGGCCGCCTTCGGCAAGCTGGTCGAGCAACGGGGCCGGCACTTCCGCGACACTGCCACCGATAAAGATAACATCATAAGGCGCCTTGGCGGCATGCCCCTGCGGCAACGCGCCCTGGACGACGGTCACATTGCCGCAGCCAAGCGACGAAAGCGTCGATCTGGCGGTTTCCGCCAGCGCCGAATCGTTTTCGAGCGCCACTACGGACCCGGCCAGCCGCGACAGGATGGCCGAGGCGTAGCCCGTTCCGCAACCGACATCGAGCACCGAATCGGTCGGGTTGATCTCGGCCAGCTGGATAAGCTTGGCCAACGGCGACGCTTCCATCAGGTAGCGCGAACCGTCCGCGCCGGCTGCAATGCGGATGTCCTCGTCGATATAGGCGAGATCGCGCTGGGCGGCGCCGACAAACATCTCTCTTGGGACGACAAGCATTGCATCGAGTAGCGGCGCGCTGGTCACATCTGTGGTGCGGACCTGGCCGTCGACCATCTTGACGCGTAGTTCGGAGAAATCAGCGCTCATGTCCCAACCAGTCCGCTTGCCGCGCCAGAACCGCGGTCCATTGTGTCAGGAACTTCAGGCCCCTGCGCTGCCGCGCGGGGGCCCGGGCATTGGAGGCCTCGCCCGGAATCGAACCGGGGTGCAAGGATTTGCAGTCCTCTGCGTAACCACTCCGCCACGAGGCCTCATTGCTCCCGGCGTTCCACCCGGTTCCAATAGGTTGCGGCGAAAATGCCGTCAAGCGGCCGCCTTGCATTCCGAACGGTTTCCTCGCGTCAGTCCGGACGGCGTCCGGCAAATCATCGGACCGCTTTATTAGCGGACAGTTAAGCATAGCCTGATGGGAGAAGAACGCATCCTGTCGCCGCATGACAGGGCAAGGCTTGCCTCGGCCGCGGCTGTTCTCAAGCAGATCCGTGAGGCACTGGAAGAGCAGGCCGCCCACTGAAACACCACCTTGCGCTATCGGCGGTCAATCGGGCCGGCGACGCCGTTCCCACCAGACGACAAAGCGACGCCGGTGACGGCGGACCATGGCGAATTCATAGGACAGCACCAGCAATCCGAGCGGAACCATCCAGAAGCCGAGGATCGGCAGGAAACCGAGGATGCCACCGATGGTCAGCAGGATGCCGATCGTGATTCTGAGCCCGCGCGAGCGCGGCATTTTGAACTCGCGCCCGAAAACAGAGATTTTGCGCGCCGGCATCTGGTTGTCTTGTGCTGTCATCGTCTCGAAAGATTGACCCGTTTCGATCGTTCGCAAGCATGCTCAAACCAAAGCCGCCGCCGCGCTTTCGGTTCCATATCCCTGCCAAGACGGCTAATATGAGGGCATCCTTCGACGATTGCGAGAAAGGCCTATGCGAAAAAGCCTCGGAAAAATGTGAAAAGCTTCTTTGCAAAGCCGAAAAGGGCAGCTATAGGCTGCGCCACTCACATAAGAGCCTCCGTTCCCCGGTAGCTCAGTGGTAGAGCAACCGGCTGTTAACCGGTTGGTCGCTGGTTCGAATCCGGCCCGGGGAGCCAAATTCTTCAAAGCGTTGAGACGGTCAGGTCGCCCATAGGGGCTGATCTATGGCATGTCTGGAAAACCGCAGGCAGCCGCAGGTTGATCCTCAACTTGACCTGGCGCCGCTATGCAGCGCGCTTCGATCACGGCGATCTCTTCACGGCGATCTCATCAGGATTTCATCTCTTGTCACCGTTCGGGTTGGGTGCCGGTGCCTCTCGCACATCTCGTGGTGGCGGGTCGACATGTTCAAGCTCTGGCGGGGCTTCTTTGTCCCGACGTCGGACAGGTAGCTTCTCCGGTTCGGGCTTCGATGGTGGTTCTTTGATCTTGCTCGGCATAATCGAGTTAACCGCACTGCCGGTCCCTTGTTCCCGCAGCAAGCCGAAAACCTGAATGGGGGAACCGGGAGCGCCAAAAAGCGTTTTCTCGCATGCTCAAGAAGATCGCCCTTGCCGCCGTGCTGGTCCAGGTTGCCGCGGTTTCGGCTCTCATCACTCAGACGGTCCTCTTCGCGTCCACGTCCACACAGGCCGCCAACGCGCAGCCCGGCGACGCAGTCGCTGTCACTGCCGACAAGGAACCGGACAAGGCGGCGCAGCCTGCTGGTGCCGACCAATGCCCAACCCGGCTTGTGACGAGCAAGGTTTTCACGAGCAACGCAATTACGGCGCAACGATAGTTCGCATCGATGCCGGCCGTCCGTCGATCCCCCCAATTTAAGTCAGGGCAGTGTGCTTGAAAGCGCAATGATTCCTGTTACTTGCGGCATGGGGCGAGTGCGTTTGGGTTGGGCAAGAATTGGGTATGATTTCATCAAATATGGAATGCCTGCGCTGTCATGGCAGCGGCAGGGTTTTCGACTGCTCCAAATGGTATGCGTCAAACGGACACTGCTGCCCTCAGGGAACCCATCGGGGTGGCTGCCCCGGAAAAACGGGTGCCTGCACGGAATGCGACGGCCTGGGGACAATGGCGGAGCCTCCGCTGAGGGCCGTGGCATAATCTGCGATAGTGTCGCATGCCGCTGATGGCGACGCGGACGCGCCCGCCAAAAAACCGTACTAACGGCTCGAACAACAACCGCCCGCCAAAGGTGAGCTGGCAGGGCAGCTCACCTTGTAGCGATGCGGAAACGACGACCATGCAGCCGAACCATCCTGATGGCGCCGCCCCTTATCAAGGCTAAGCGGTTACCCCACCACGACCTGACCTTGTGCCGTCCATCCAAGGGAATTGGGCAAGCGGGTCCTGCAAGATTTTGACGGATCTTGCGAAGCCGGCGACGGCATCGCGCGCCACCGTCAGCGGAACCTGGCCGTCGTGAGCACGCTGGCAAGCTCGAAAGGCCGTTTCGAAAATCGGACCTCGCCGTTCCCTTGGCCACTCCTCAAAGAAGTCGAACGCATCGTCGAGGCACCCTATTTCTTGAACGAACTCGCCATTCTTGACCAGGACCGGTCGGTCGAACGTCCTGTAACTCATGTGATCCTCCATTCCGCACGTTGGTTGTTGCTGGCTTGGGTCATCATGCGATTGCATGCTCCGGCTCGGCCAACATGCCGCCGCCTCCACGCCCGGGCGGCACCGTCGCAAAGGCCGGGATTGGCGGCGGATCATCATCGTCATCCCGCCAGGGGCGCCGCATCCAACCGAGCCGGCTCTTCTTGCGGCGCCGGTCGAAAGACAGGCTGACGGTTCCCGACCCCTTTGAAACACGCGGTTCCCGCCCGGTTTCGTCCAGAAGGCGGAGGGCGCGAAGTATGTCGCTGACTTCCACGATGGCGCCGTTGTCCAATTGCCGCAACGCGGGATTGTCAGGAACCGCATGAACGTCGGAAGCCCAGAAAGCGAGCAAAGCCCGCTTTGCACCGATCGTCATCGTCTCCTCGTTCAGCACATCATCCGGCGTCCGCAATCCGGCGGATTCCGCGGCAAGATTTTTCGGTTCAGGTTGGTGAAAACTGTAAGTGTCGGTTCTCATCTCCATTCTCCGCGATCTGTGCCTCCCGGCCGAACCGGGAGGCGGACCGTAGATTTAGGTCCAGGGAATCAGGCGACCTCGCGTTGAGGCTCCGCATCCGAGTCGATCAACTGCTTCTTGCCGGGTTGCTCGAGCGAAACCGCTTTGGCTTCGGACCCTATCTCAATGCGCCGAGGCTTGAGTTCCTCGGGCACTTCGCGGACCAGGTCCACTGACAGCAAGCCATTCTCGAGGTTGGCCGCCTTGACCTTTACGTGGTCGGCAAGTTTGAACACCTGCTTGAAGTTGCCCGTCGCCAAGCCGCGATGAAGGACCTCCCGATTTTCCTGGTCGGGTTTCCTTTGGCCGACGACAGACAATTCGGGGCCGTTCTGCATGAGTTCGACCTCATCGAGAGCGAAGCCGGCGATAGCCATCGTAATGCGATAGTCGTTCTCGCCGGTCTTCTCGATATTGTAGGGAGGCCAGTCGGAGCGTACGCTTTTTTCGAGCATATCGAAGAGACGGTCGAAGCCGACCGTTGTGCGGTAAAGAGGGGTATAATCAGAGCTTCTCATAGCCATATCCTCCGTGAAGCAACATGGATTACGAGGCTGTCGCAGCGTCGCTGCGACGCCAGTATGTCGAGCCGAAGCCTCGACGGAAAACGATCTGGTAATCGTGTTTTTTTCCTTCAAGAGGGGCGACAAAAATATTTTTGGCCGGCAGGCAGGTGCCCAAGGCGCTGCCTTGCGTGCTGGTGGCCACTGCGCGATGTTGACGCCAGGGGTGGATGCGAATCATGCGAAAAATTTTGATGTCAGGACTGCTGCTCGCGGCAGCCTTTTCCGCGAACCCGGCCCACGCGCTGGACAGCAGCGGCACGCCTGTCGTCGTGACCCCTCTTGCGTCGCGCACGACGACCGCGTCCGGCCAACCGATCACGCTGCCGCAGAAGAACGTGCAGGTGCTGGTCTCGACCTACGACATCGCGCCGGGCGCGACCTTGCCGGTCCACAGGCACCCTTTCCCGCGCTATGCCTATGTCCAGGCCGGCACGCTGAAGGTCACCAATGTCGAGACCGGCGACAGCAACACCTACAAGGCCGGCGATTTCATCATCGAAATGATCGGCCAGTGGCATCAGGCCACCAATATCGGTGATATCGAGGTGAAGCTTCTGGTGATCGATCAGGTCGAGCAAGGCGCCAAGAACACGGAATTGCGCCAATAACCGCGAAGTCCGTGCCCGGCGCGAAAGTCTGTTCGCGCTTTCGCAGCAACCGGCGCGGTGGTAGGGCTGGCCGGGAATCATGGAATGGATCGCCCCTTGACCAAAGCTCTCCGCCTGCCGCTGATCGAAATCTGTGTCGAAGGCATTGACGGCCTTCTCGCGGCGCAAGCCGCCGGCGCCGACCGGGTCGAACTGTGCGCCAGCCTCGTCGAAGGCGGGATTACGCCAAGCCTCGGCACGATCCGCGCCGCCATCGAGCAGGCAAACGTGCCGTTTCACGTCATGGTGCGGCCGCGCGGCGGCGATTTTCTCTACAGTGAGACCGAATATGCCTCGATGCTGGCAGATGTCTCGGCACTGCGCGAACTCGGCGTGCCCGGCGTGGTGTTTGGCTGCCTGAACGCCGATGGCACCATGGACGAGGCGCGCATGAGCGAACTGACGCAGGCCGCCGGCCCCTTGAACGTCACCTGCCATCGCGCCTTCGACATGACGCGCGAGCCGGCCGAGGCGCTCGAATCGCTGATCCGCAGCAAGGTCGGCCGCGTGCTGACCAGCGGCCAGCGTGACACTGCCATCGAAGGCTTGCCGCTGTTGGCGGATCTGGTGCGGCAGGCCGGCGACCGCATCGTCATCCTCGGCTGCGGCGGACTGGATTTGCACAACATTGCCGAAGTGCGCAGCAGAACCGGCCTGTCCGAAATGCATTTTGCCGCCCTCAAGGATGTGCCGAGTGCCATGGACTACCGCAATCCCCATGTCGGCATGGGTGGTTCCGATCTCGATCGCGAGTACCGCAACACGCTGACCGACACAGCGCTGGTGGCGGCAACGATCGCGGCAGCCAAGGCATGACCTCGAGCCCTGCCCCGATAGCCCGTGTATCGGCCCAAGACGAAGCGGCGATCCTGGCGCTCAACAACGAGCATGCCGCGGAACTGTCGTGGCTGGAGGCTGAGCGGCTGGCCTTCCTGCTTGGCGAAGCATTTTACACCAGGCGCATCGGCGATCTCGAAGCTTTCATCATGACCTTCGACCAGGACGCCCGCTACGACAGCCCGAATTTCCTGTGGTTCCGCGAGCGCCATGAGCGCTTCGTCTATGTCGACCGGGTCGTCGTGGCGGCGCACGCACGCGGCCGCGGCCACGCCCGCCGGCTCTATCAGGACCTGTTCGGCCATGTTGAGCGCGCTGGCCACACGCTGGTCACCTGCGAAGTCAACACCGCCCCGCCGAACCCCGCCTCGGATGCCTTTCACGCTGCGCTCGGCTTCGTCGAGGCCGGCGACGCCGTCATCCATGGCGGCAAGAAAGCGGTGCGCTATTACGCCAGGCAGATCAGCGCCTGACAGACCAGGCAGATCTGCGCACGAAGACGAGGACTACTGGAACAGGGCTGTCGCACTCACCAGCGTCATCCAGAACCCCCAGACCAACGGGATGCCGACCAGCAGCCAGGCCAGCGTGAGTCTGATCGAATTCTCGTTGTCTTGCGCCATGGTCGGTTTCCTCAGAGCTGATCCCGAAAGTGGATTCCGATTTTCGGAAAAGATCATGCTCAAACAATAAGATAGAGCCCATCCCGATTCTGTCGGGATGGAACTGACTCTAAGCCACCGCTGGTTCGGTCTTCATGTGGAAGCGCGCATTGACGGGCCGCATCATCAGGTTGAGCAGGAGGCCGACAACCAGCAGGCCGGCCATGATGTACATGGTGACCGTGTAGGCGTCGGCCTTCGCAACGCCGCTGTCGATCTGGTACTGCCGGATATAATTCACCAGCACCGGGCCAAGCACGCCCGCCACCGACCACGCGGTCAGCAATCGGCCATGGATGGCGCCGACGTAACGCACGCCGAAGACGTCGCGCAGGTAAGCGGGAATGGTGGCGAAGCCGCCGCCATACATGCTGAGGATGATCCCGTAGAACAGCACGAACAGGAAAACGCTGCCGGTCTGGCCGGTCCACGGCACCGCCGCATAGAGGACGACGCCCAGCGCGAAGAAGATGGCATAAGTTGTCTTGCGGCCGATATAATCGCTGGTC
>NZ_RZQE01000231.1:0-8936 GCF_004022955.1 Mesorhizobium sp. M7A.F.Ca.US.002.01.1.1
GGGCGAAGCTGGCCGTCGGCGACATGGTGCTGGCGTCAGAGGGTCCCGACGAGGGATATTTCGAAGCCCGGATCATGAAGGCGAAGGCCAAGGGCATTTTCACGCTGAAGTTCAGGGACTATCCGGATGCCCCGCAGTTAGACCGCAGCTACTATCAGCTCGGCCTAATCCACCCCCGGCAGATGGCGAAGAAATAAACGGCCTTGCAACGGGCCGGGTTCGTCCTGGCCCGTCACCCCCTCAGATCACACATCTTCGAAGGAACCACCCATGACATGCTCAACAGAGCGCGTCGGTCGGCTATCGGCGGCTGATCGAACCGCGCGTATTCGGACTCTAAACGACCAATTGCGCCAGACCGGCGCTGGCGGGCGCATGGTGCTGACCGCCGGTGTCGCCGCACTGCCTGCCCAAGAGATCGGCGCCATCCTGCTGGCCATCGCCAACTTCGACGCTTTCGACGAGGACAACGATCCATGGGGCCAACACGATTGCGCTCTTCTGCACGTCGGCGATCGGCAGCTATTTTTCAAGATAGACTACTATGACCGCGCTCTGGCGAACCTCTCGCCTGACGCCTCTGACCCCGCAGTAACCATTCGCGTCATGACCGTCATGCTGCCGGAGGAGTACTGATGTTCTCCCCTGCACAGGGCACAGGGGCGCAGTTCCCCGCTCGCCTAACCTGCCTTTGGTTTTCTTCCCGACGAAAGCGGCGGCGGCTCATGAGCCCCCTTCGGAGGTTCGGTCAGAAGAGCCGCGGCCGGGACGGCAAGTGCCTTCGCCAAAGCTTCGAGCGTATCGGTCGTTACGTTTTCAGAACCGCGTTCGACGCGACCGACATACGAACGATCGATCTCAGCCGCCAGCGCCAGCCGCTCTTGCGACAGCCCGCGTTCGACACGCAGCTTGCGGAGATTCCAACCAATGATCTTGCGCACGTTCATCGTGTGCAAGAAGGCAATACAAACGGCTTGACAATCGACGGACCAACAGTCCCCTATTTCCAATTTCGGGGGATTGCACGATTCATGTGCTTGCTTGGGGGAGTGAAATGAAAATCGCAGTTGGAACTATCGGAATTCTGCTTGGCTTGATTTCGATGCTGCAGTCCTGCGCGGTGGCGACGGGCGGAAGCATTGCGGCCAATCATGATCTAGCGGGCGCTGGGTCCGTTGGCTTGTTGGTCGGCTTGCTGTTCTTTGTCGGCGGCGCCTTTGCCTTCGGCCTGCCGCTAGTCTCGGCGATCATTTTCGTCGTCGGCAGCCTGTTCGCTTTCATCGCAGCCAGCGCATTCACCGACATGAAGATTTGGGCCTTCGCCGACTTGATCCTCGCCGCCATGGCCTTCTTCGCATGGAGAAGCGCTCGTGCAGGCCGGGTCAAGACATCTGGTGAGGCCGCGAAATGACAAACACTTTTCCACGCGCCGTTATGTGTGTCGGGATCGCGCTGCTCCTAACACCCCGCGCTTTTGCCGACGTATGCAGGGATATGATCGATGCTAACAGCTCCGGTATATATCAGGGGACGCCCATTTCTAAACTGGACCCGAGCTGGGTCCAAGTTCTTACGTCACAGGCGTCTATGTGTGGCCAATCAGCTGCCGGTGCAGATGCGCGGGCTCTCGAACAGTTCGCGGGAAAATTGCAGGCCAGACAAGAACAGGCGAAGGGGTACAAGCAGGAACTGGTCGAATTAATTCAACGCACTCGAGCTCTTCCGGCCGATCCTTCATCAAACGCCGCTGTGCAAAAGCTGAAAGAGCGGCTCATCGAAATTCGCAACGAGTCCGGCGAGGCTTTCTCCTCAAGCGAATGGAGAGAATTGGACAGCGCCATACGCGAGAAGATCGACGCCATCGAAACGGGACAGACACAACAAACTTCGCCGGGATTGCCGTCTTCAGATTCGCCTAGCCTCCAGAATTTCGCCGATCAAAGTTCCTCGGAGACGCGGATTTCAGAAATGACGTGCTCAGCAAAAGGCACAGTAGTCCTTGGTGTAGTGAACATGGGAACTGAAGACCCCGAGAGCGTTGTGCGGGTCGCACTCACGTCCACTGGCAATTTCGTGATCGAAGGACGAGAGGTCAATGCTTTCGATGTCCTCCGGAGCGGTGAAGAAATCACCTTCTCAATGATTTCGGTGGCCGACTATCTCGCAGGAACAACGGGCGTCTCAACCGGCCTCAGTGATGCCGAGAATATGCAATTTCATGCAATGCAAAAAATATTCATTGAAGGCGCATTGAACGGTCGCAGAAGGTTCGCGATTTACGACGTAGCGAACAGCAGACTGACCTTTGCAGACGCTGAAGGGCAGCAATTCAAGAACATAACCGAAGCCGATTGCTGGGCTTACTGACCGCGTTGGCTTGCCCGTCGCGTTGCGTTCCTCCGTGGGGCTAAGGTCGCGGAGCGCTCCGACTGAGGTCTTACGGTGCAACCTGTATGGACCGGATGCGTTACCGCCGGGCCGCCGACCAGTTCCAGCTTTTCGGTCTTGAATAGTGGGAGCAAGAAGCGTTGATGAGATCCGATGCCGGTGACGGCAAACCGCCCTGCAAATGAAAACGATGATGCCGCTCCTGTATTCCTTTCGGCTCTCGACGGCATCTACTCGGCAGACGATGATGAAGCCATTGCTGACCTTGTCAGGCGGACCGAGCGCAAGGCCATCGCATTGGTAATTGGGATGGCGATCTGCCTGATCTTTGTCCCCGCGCTATGGCTTGCGCTGAGCTACGGAATTTAAGACGGTCCTCTTCACCGAGGAAACCTACTTGGCCTAGCGCCCGCAACCGTGCGCACTTCAGTGAGGGATCGTGCTCGTCGCGCCATTCTGTAGCAAGTTTGGCCACCAGATAGGTCGCCGCTCGGCCCGTCGTCAGTCCCGCTTCCTCCATTCAGGTCGTCACTTCGAATCTGATCGTAGCCGTCGCGACCGGACGACGGGCATCATCGAAAACTCGGAGAGCGAGTTCCTTTTGCAGGGTGCCGGGCAGCAATTCCTTTGTGATTTCGACAAGGGCTCTAACCGCCTCATCTATGGCGTCTTGTTGGCTTTCCCACTCCGATCCTTCGTCGTCCGTCGATTCTTCACCATCGTTATGAAAGTCGAAAAAATAGCGCGGCATGTTGAAGCCCCTGTTTCATCCCTCACGAAATCTTTTCGAGGCTGAATTGTTTCGGTAAAAACTCGCTTCAGGCATCTTTGTACGCTTGTTACTGGGTCCCTCTTCCGCCGCAGCGCACCGGCCGAAGATCTTCACATATGCGGGCGACGGACCTCTTGAATGTGGTCGATGGACGTCAGATTCCCGTGACCTCTAATGGCAACCCGTTGGTTCTCCCAAACAGGCTAAAGTCAGGTGTGGAGACGGGCGGACGTTTCTCCAAGCAGCCGCACGTAGTCTGCCTCCGGCGGCCCGTAGGAGCCATTTGCAGATGCCACAAGGCCGCTCCGGTCCCGGATATGCACTTCGCCACGTCGGGAATAGATGAGCCCGCGTCCTTCCAGCACCTGAAGCCCAACGGTAACTCCTGGGCGTCTTGCTCCGAGCATGACGGCGAGAAACTCATGGGTGATCGCAAGGCGGTTACCTTGCACCCGATCATCACACATCAGAAGCCATCGCGCCAAACGCTCTTCAAGGTTTGCGCGCGCGTTGATCAGCGCCGTATAGCTGGTCTGGATGTGGAGGTACTGGACAAAGCGCAAGAGGAAGAGTCGCAGCGTCAGGCTGTTCGCGAGTGCCGCCTTGAATGGCTCAGCTCCGATCCGGAAAGCATTGCCGGGCAGTTGGACAAAACATTCATGCGCGGCATAGTCAGCCCCCACCACGAGCGCCGCACCAGTCATCCCCTCAAAACCGATGAGCGCAACCTCGGCTTCCTTCCCCAAGGTCCTCGCAACAACAGAACCGATGCCGTCCTCCAGGAAGTACACCGTAGTGATCTCCGAAGCGGCTTGCTCCAGATTCATTCTCAAATTGAGGGCACATGGCTCAAGGTGTGGCTGCAGAAGCGCTAGGTCATCGGAGTTGAGCCGACACAGCAATCCGTTTTTATAGGAATTGTTCTTTGGATTGGTCATGGCTCAATCCCACTTGGGGCAAGAGCTTTCCAATCTCCTTGCCGTCCGCGCCCGTAAAAACGTGCAGACGATATTGTGACGCTACGCCTCTTGGCGCGACAATCATAGGAGAATGCGAATCGATGCACGGCGAGCCCCCGCCACCGTGATTACAAAAGACCTGGAAGGAATGTCAGAGTTGGAAACGTACCAAGCTCGGGTTTGTACTAAACCGACATTCTGACGCCCGGCCTTTCGCGTGTCACCCGTCTACCGTTAGCCTGACCAGCGGGAGCGGCAACGGCCTATTCTTGGCTTCTGACCGCAACGATGCGAGGCATGGCCGAGCCTCGCTTCGACTCCCGTGCCCGTCTCGCCATTTTGTACCTGCGACGCGATCTGACTACTTCTCCCGCCTGCTCGCGCGACATCTCCCCCGCGCGGCCAAACGGCTTCTTTTCTGGCATTCGATAGTCGTCGGAACTTTGTGTCACCGCCATGTCCGTCTCCGTTCGGAGCCGAACTTTGATTTGCCGAAACTGTTCCATGCAGCACCCACTGGTGGTGAGTGTGTTTTCAGCTGAGAACGGCGTTATCGCGTGACTCAGATGTCCGAGGTCAAATCCGCCGCACTGCATCTAGTTATGCACTAGAAACGCCATCTAAAATCCGGTGATAGAGCACGTCGAGCAGGTGGAGGGTATTCAATCAATCTTGCCGAGCCGACCGGCCTTGGATGCCTCCAAGTCCAACTGGGCGCGACTGGCATGAAGCAATGCCGCGATCAAATTTTCGTCGGCTGACTTTTTGCCGGTGTATAGGCGCACGAGCTCGCGCGCCTGGACCTTCCAATCGGAGTCCGGGCTATCCCGGACGGCTGACGTAAGAGCCCGGGAGTATGTCAAAATCGAACAACGAAATACTCGGTCCGCTTCCTTTCACGGCCAAATCCATCCTGTTGATCTGCGGCGTTCGCGACACTCGAAAGGTGGACAATGACGAGCATCGGCATCACCCAAAATAGGGTCCATTCCTTCACGTGCTCAATTTTCGGAAGCTCTCGGTGACCGATCATAGGACGCAGCGGCGCAGCGTAAATACCGCAGGGCAGCACCACCGCAATAACAAAGGTTAAGCGATAGGCACAAAGCCGACTAGCTGCGGCTTGCTTGTCCAGCTTATCTCTCCGGCGCCCTGCCGTTCGCCGAACGCGTCAAATTAGCGGAACCTAATCTCCCGGCGTTGCTTGTCTCAATATGAGCGATCATGCCGAGAAGCTGGTACCCGGCCCTGCACCAAAGTGGGAGAACCGGAAGGGAATTTTGATCTCGGCCGCAGTCGTTGTGCTTGCGTTCTGTGCTCTTGGCAGCTGGTGGATCTTTAGATGAGCACACGCGGCATCAACTTTCTGCACAAATGGATTGCTAACGACATCCCAGAGACAGCGCCTCCCGATGCGGTCTCAATCGGAGAACTCACCCACAAGCTCTTGGCCGACGCCAAAGCAGTAGGCATCAAGAGGATAGAGCTGGATGAGGATGTGGATAGCCTTTACCGCATCTTCGTCGAAGCCATCGCTCACTTCGACGCCGGTATCCCAGAGTAGGTCCGCCGAGCTACGGTCTCATTCAAACAGCCGATGCATCCGCTGGCGGGATTTTTATCAAATGGCGATGCCGTTCGAACAACACTAGTTTGTCTGGGTAGCCGAGACGAATCTTAGCATCGCACGTCTCGCAGCGAAACATGGATATTACCTTGAACCATGACCCTCGCCTTACGATAGGATGGGAGCATTTGGGACAGTCGAAAACAAGCTCCGCATCCTCCAACTCTTTAGGTATGGGCATTGATAGTGGCTTTTGGGGAGTCTCGATCCATTTGGCAAACCGCGGTCGAGATAAGCCTCGTGACCGTGGCCGAAGATTGGATAGTCATACGTCCATCCCACGCAGAACGCGTCATCCCTCTTGAGGTTAGGGTTCGCCTGCCAATGCGAACCGACGAGCGAACCCTAAGCGACGCAGGAAGGGACTTGGCTGCGCCTACGCACCAACAGCTATCGTCCGCGACAGTTCCTGTCGGAAGCCACGCCCAGACCATTGCGTTGGGGGTGGGACCTAGGTCCGGCCCATGAACTCCGGAACGTTGTAGAGGGATTCCTCGACGCACAGACATTGCTAATTGGGCAGCAGCATGTCCTCCTCCTCAGCCGCATCCTCGAAGAGTAGACGGAAGTTCTCGGTCGGCATCTTGCCATCCATCGCCGTCAGGCAGGCCTCCGCCAGTCGCCATTTGGGACCACGGTTGGACCATTTCAGTAGTTCTTCGGCGGCAGTATCGATACGGCTGATCCCAAGCCGGACCCCCTGTCGGTCGGTCTTGACGTAGACAGGCGGGTTGAACCAACGAAAGGGCATCAGGGTTCGCGCACGTCGAACGCAATGAACAGCCCCCATTGTGTGGCACAATCGACAACCATCGCCACCAACTGGCAGTCGGTTTCCATCAAACAGGGGCCAAGCTCGCGCATGGCTATAATGATCGCTTTCACGGAGATAACGTCGCCCGGTTGAGAGTCCTTCAGGACCTCGCGAACCAGTTCCTTGGCCGTGCGCTGTGCAGGCCAAACAGGTGTTTGAATATCCATCCCATCCTCCCAGAGAGACAGAACGCAACCACTCATTCTCAGGCGCACTTCCTTACAAAATCAAGAGCCGGAAACGTACAAAGCGGGTTGCAAATGGCTGCTCGCTCGCGCCATTGCGGGCCGAAAGGTCGCTATCTAGGTCACGCGAGGTACCCCCGCTTAGAATGTGAGAAAGTTTCTTTGCATAGAGAGTCCTTCATGATGTGCGGACTGTTGCGCGTTGTGCATTTCCTCAATAGAGACAGGGCCAAATCAAATGGGAAAACATGAATATGCAGAATGACCCTGAAGCACAGCAGGTCCAGTTATTGCAGCTTACTGCCGACATAGTGGCGGCATATGTCCAGAAGAACGCGATTCCGGCGGCGGCTCTTCCCGAATTGATCGCCAGCGTCAATTCTGCCTTATCGGGATTGGGTCAGCCGGTGGAGGCGCCGCCGCGCGAGCTTGTTCCGGCAGTCAATCCAAAGAAGTCTGTGTTTCCCGATTACATCGTCAGCCTAGAGGACGGACGCAAGTTCAAGTCTATGAAGCGCCACCTTGGTTTGCTGGGCATGACGCCCGATGATTACAGAGCCAAGTGGGGCCTCGCGAAAGACTATCCTATGGTGGCGGCGAGCTACGCGGCTCAACGGTCCGTCCTCGCGAAATCCATTGGCCTCGGCCGCAAGGCGACGCTCACCAAAACCGAGCCAAAGAAGGCACCTGCGAAGCGCAAAGCTAAGGCGTAGCCACCGCGGCGACCTGCACTTATAGACTTTCGCTTCTGACGGACGCATTCTCCCCTCGGGGAGATGGCTGTGGGCAAGTCTGTTCAGCCAAGTTTTAATCGGCGACGGGCGTGGCGGCGTTCGCTTCTGCGCGCTCGCCTCCCTATTTTTCTGGCGCTGCTTGGCACGGTGTCCCTCGCTTATGTCGCGACAGACACCCAACACTCCCTTCCAAACGTTCATTACCCCGGTTCGTCAACGACCTCAGTCACCGTGCGCAAAGTCGGCTGCGAGATCAAGGGGAACATCAATGAGCGCGGCGAGCATATCTATCACGTGCCCGGCCAAGAATATTACTCGGCGACACGCATTAATTCGGCTCGAGGCGAGAGATGGTTCTGCTCCGAATGGGAGGCGTGGTGGGCTGGGTGGCGAAAGGCCAAGGTATGAAGTCAATAAGCAAACGGATCGGATCCCTAATCGCGATTGTGTTCGCGTTGCCCATCCTGTCGACGCGGCTGGAGGCAAGCCAATGCTTCGACATATCCAAAGGACAGCCGGAGCATCTGTCTGGCCAACTCATCTACCGGATATTCCCGGGTTCACCCAATTTCGAAGATGTGACAGCGGGAGACGAGCCTGAGCCAGCGTACATACTCCGTCTTACCTCACCAATTTGCCTGACCGGTGACGAGTTTGCGAACGAAGCCGAGCCGGTCTCGACGGTCCAGCTCTTCGCGGCAACCGCCACAGAGGCGTTGCTGCGATCCCTCGTGGGGAAGGACGTCCAGGTCCGACTGGCTGGTCAGGCAGCGGCGATCACGGGCCACCATCATGCGCCTCTTTTGGCGAGCGCACTCGAGATCTCTCCCACCGCGGACATCACAGACGAGTACGGAACCGCCGCCACAACCGTCAGGGCATTCTACTACGCTCTTGCAGACGGCAATGGGGATCAAGCCGCCCAATATGTCATTCCGGAAAAGCGCAATCGTGGGCCGCTTTCTGCTTCGGCCATAAGTGCGTTCTACAGCAACCTCGCGAAGCCGTTGCAGCTCGTTAGCCTTGAACCACAAACTAGAGGCCGCTTTCTTGCTCGCTATACCTTCGAGCGCAAATCGCAAACGTGCGTAGGACGGTCAGTAGTCGAGACAACCCGGAGAAACGGCAAGAACCTGATATCCTCTATTCGAGCGCTAGATGGCTGCTAGGAAGGATAAAATGCTTGCTAGGTGGGAAATCGCAGCCGTCGCATGTGCCTTGCTACCGTTCCTGCAGATGAACGCGCGCGCAAACGACCTCAACGGATTTGCAGAGTTTCCTTTCGGGATAAACGCAGACCAACTTAAGGACAAAATCGACGTATTCAAGTCTGACTCATCTGGCGACGGCGTCGCGTATTTTTCCAAGCGTCCAAGAAATATTAATGGTAAGGATTTTACAATAAATTTTCTTTTCAGAAACGAGAAGTTATCAAGAATCAGTTTGGACTATTCTAC
>NZ_RZQE01000232.1:0-8933 GCF_004022955.1 Mesorhizobium sp. M7A.F.Ca.US.002.01.1.1
GTTCTCCTGATCGTATCCGGGCTCGCAGTGACCTTTGCGTCGAATTTTGCACTTCTCATGGTTGGCCGCGCGCTGCTCGGTGTCGCGATCGGCGGCTTCTGGTCGATGTCGACCGCGATCGTCATGCGCCTCGTGCCGCAAGGCATGGTTCCAAAGGGCCTCGCCATGCTGAACGCCGGCAATGCGATCGCGGCCACGATCGCCGCGCCGCTAGGCAGCTTTCTTGGCGCCTATATCGGCTGGCGCGGCGCTTTCTTTCTCGTCGTGCCGCTCGGTCTGCTGGCGCTGGTCTGGCAGTGGATCAGCCTTCCAGCGCTGCCCCCGCGCCAAAGGAAACGTCCAGGCAATCCGCTGGCGCTGCTGGGCCGTCTTCCAGTCGCCATCGGCATGGCGTCGATCATGATGCTGTTCATGGGCCAGTTCGCGCTTTTCACCTATCTGCGCCCCTTCCTCGAGAGCGTCACCCGGCTTGATATCGCCGCGCTTTCGGCGATCCTGCTGGCGATGGGGCTGGCGGGGGTCCTCGGTACCTGGTGCGTCGGCCGGCGTTTGCGGACGCGCCTGTTCGGCATTCTCATAGTCATCCCGCTGGTCATGGCCGCGCTAGCAGTTGCGCTCGTCGCCCTCGGCGCCTCGCCAGTTCCCACAGCGCTGCTGCTCGTTGCCTGGGGTTTCTTCGGCACGGCCGCGCCCGTTGGTTGGGGCACGTGGCTCAGCCGCACGTTGCCGGACGACGCGGAGGCTGGCGGCGGGCTGCAGGTCGCCGTCATCCAGCTCGCCATCACCGGGGGCACCGCCATCGGCGGCACGCTCTGCGATACGGTCGGCTGGTGGGGAGCGTTCACTTTTGGCTCGGTGTTGCTCTGCGGATCGGCGCTCGCCGCCTTCGCCGCATCGCATATGGCCCGGAGATCCTCGCAGTGATCATCGAGCATGCGACGCTCAGCCGCCGGACATTGCTCGGCGCCGCGCTCGCGGTGACGGCCTTGCCGCGCGCAGCCGCCAGCCGAGAGAGCAAGGCCCCAGTCAGCCAGGAGCCCTGCGACATGAAGATAGGGATGACTTTTAACGGCCGCACCATGACCGCCACGCTCTACGACAATCCGTCGGAGCGCGACTTCTTCTCCATGCTGCCGCTGGACCTCAAGATCGAGGACTACGCGCATAACGAGAAGATTGCCTATCTGCCGCGCAAGCTAACGGAGGAGGGAAGCGGTCGTTCGCCAACGAGCAGCCCTATGACCTCTGCTATTTCATGCCCTGGGGCAACCTGGCGATGTTCTACGATGACTACCGCCACCCCGGGCTGATCAGGCTCGGCCGTTTCGACGAGGGCGAGCAGGCCCTGCATGTGCGCGGCGAGTTCTCGCTCCGCATCGAACGCATCTGAGGACACAAGGGAGATCAATGATGGACATTCTTCGCGCGGGCAGCAGGGCTTCCGGCAAGGGACCGGCTGACTGGTTCACCGGCACGGTGCGGATCGATCCGCTCTTCAACCCTTTCGACGCCGCGCGAGTCCAAGGCGCTCAGGTGACCTTCGAGCCCGGCGCGCGCACGGCTTGGCATACTCATCCGCTTGGCCAGACGCTGATCGTCGCCTCCGGCCGAGGCCGCGTGCAGCGCGAGGGAGGCCCGGTCGAGGAGATTAGGCCCGGTGACGTCGTCTGGTTCGCGCCGGGAGAGAAGCACTGGCATGGGGCGTCGCCCAAGACAGCGATGAGCCATATCGCGCTCCAGGAGGTTAAGGACGGTAAGGTCGTCGACTGGATGGAGCATGTGACGGACGCACAATACGGCGCCTGAGAAATCAAACCATCAACTTTGGAGAACTGCCATGATCAAGGACAAGGTCGTAATCATCACCGGAGCTTCATCGGGCATCGGTGAGGCAACCGCGAAGCTGCTCGCGAACAAAGGCGCCAAGGTCGTGCTTGGCGCGCGGCGCGCTGACAAGCTGAAGCGGATCGTCGACGAGATCGCGAACAACGGCGGTCAGGCGGCCTACAAGGAACTGGACGTGACAAAGCAGTCCGACAACGACGCTATCGTCGAGTTGGCCAGGAACGCGTTCGGCCGCGTCGACGTCATGTTCCTGAACGCTGGCCTCATGCCGATCTCGCCACTATCGGCACTGAAGACCGACGACTGGCACCAGATGGTCGACGTGAACGTCAAGGGCGTCCTGAACGGCGTCGCCGCGGTGCTGCCGGAGTTCCTAGCACGCAAATCCGGACACATCATCGCCACCTCTTCAGTCGCCGGGCTCAAGGCCTACCCGAACGGCGCGGTCTACGGAGGCACGAAATGGTTCGTGCGCGACTTCATGGAAGTGCTGCGCATGGAGTCCGCCATGGAAGGCACTAACATCCGCACCGCGACCATCTATCCGGCCGCGATCAACACGGAGCTGCTTGAAACGATCAGCGACGAAGGTACGGCCGCCGCGATGCAGAACACCTATGACAAATACGGAATCTCGCCGGACCGGATCGCTGACGTCGTTGCGTTCGCCATCGATGCACCGGAAGACACCACGATCAACGAGTTCACTGTCGGGCCCGCCAACCAACCCTGGTGATCCGAACTGAAGCCTCCGCCAACTAACGTCATCAGATTGCTTCGACGAATGACACACCTGCCGACATCGTCAACACCATTGCGTTCGGTCGCGGTTACCCTGCTGCCAAGCATGGGGGCGGTGTTGGCCGGGTTTGTTGTCATCGGCGCAGCGTTGCCTGTTCTTCCACTGCACGTCAGCCACAATCTGGGATTCGGTAGTGTCGTTGTCGGCCTAGTTGCAGGAACGCAGTTCGCGGGATCCCTGGTCTCACGCGTGTGGTCGGGTTCCTTTGCGGACGGGAACGGAGGGAAACGAGCCGTTCTCGTGGGCCTGGTTACGGCAGCGGCTGCCGGGCTGCTCTATCTCCTGTCCGTTGCCGTCGCGCATTCGCCCGTTCTCTCCGTCTCGATTCTCGTCGTCGGACGCGCGGTGCTGGGCGGTGCCGAGAGCTTTATCATCACAGGTGGCGTGGCCTGGGGCCTGGCGCTCGTGGATGCCGGGCATTCGGGGAAAGTCATTGCATGGGTCGGCACTGCGATGTTCGCGGCATTGGCCTTCAGCGGACCATTGGGAACCATGTTGTTCACAGCCTACGGCTTTGCGGCGATAGGGCTGCTGACCACACTATTGCCGTTGCTCGTCCTGGGATCACTCATGCGAGCGCCGAACCCTCGGATACAGTTGCGGCAGAGAGAATCCGATTCGAGAGCGGTTTTTGACGCGGTATGGCTGCCAGGACTTGGTGCGGCACTCGCCAGCGTCGGCTACTGCTCAGTCCTTGCCTCAGCTCCCTTCTGTATGCCGACAATCATTGGCGACCGGTCTGGGTTGGATTACGGCGTTTGGAGCTGCGCTGATCGCAGCGCGTATGGTCTGCGGTCATTTGCCTGACAGATACGGCGGTGCAAAGATCGCCCTGCTGTTCGTGCTCGTGCAGTCAGCTGGGCTTCTGCTCATCGGGTTGGCACGAAGCAGTGTGCTTGCTTCCTTCGGAGCCGCGCTGGCGGGTCTAGGCTACTCCCTGGTCTACCCCGGGCTTGGCGTGGAGGCGGTTGGTGGCACATCTCCGGAAAACCGCGGCTTGGCGATGGGCATCTACACGGCCTTTCTGGACGTCGCGATGGCTCTAGGAAGCCCGGCGTTGGGATGGGCTGCCGATCGAGCAGGTTTGAGCGTTGTCTTCTTTATCAGCGCCGGTGTCACCTTTTGTACAACCGCCATTGCATTGCATTTAGCGTACAATGCCCGTGGAGGCCGACAGGCGCATGGCTACCCACGTCCGTTAAACCGGCCAAAGTAGCCATTCAATCGCAAGGTTGAAAATGACCGCGTGCGGCGCGACGGCGACCTCCCGAGCGGTCGCCTGCAACGTCGGCTTTCGGAATAGGCAAAGCTGGCCTCTAGGTCCGGCTTCAGGCGCAAAGCTGACGCCAAAGCCGGCGCTTGGAAATGTCGATTAGACTAGCTAAGGGGAAAATCGAACAGCACGGTATTTCCGCAGCGCATCAAGTAAGTCCAATCTCATCCGAGCTCATGGACCGCTACGCCCGGCACTACAGTCTTGGCGATCTCGCACAGGTGCTGGTGATGTGTCAGGTAGATTACCTGTCCTGCACTTGCCATCTCCCCAAACAACCTGAAAACCTCCTCCGACCGGACATGGTCGAAGGTCTCCATGATGTCGTCGGCGATGAATGGTACTGCGGGTCGAAACTGTGCGAACTCGTAATACCCGGCAAGCCTGAGCGCCAGGTAGAGCTGAAAACGTGCCCCTTTTGACAGCGCGTCGGCGACCTTGGATTGCCCGTCGCGCTGCAACGCGATGAGCACTTCCCCACCCTTCACGGGCTGGGTTGTCAGGCCAGAGTACTGGCCGCGCGTCATGAGAGCGAATGCGTCCGATGCGCGCTCCATCATCCCGGAGCGATGACGTTCACGGTAGACGCGCAAAGCATTGCCAGCCGACATTATTCCCAATTTCAGCTCGATATAGCGGACGGCCTTTTCCTCGATTTCCAGAAGGACGGTGCGCCGTTCGGCATCTATGCGGGCAACAGCACTGTCGCCGCCAATAGCGTCCAGCTTGTCGGTCGCGCGCGTCTGCCGAATGAGCTGGTGCTGTATTGCCTCGTCAGAAGCGCGAAGCCGTTGCTCGGCTTCCGCCTTCTCGATTGCGATACTGTCGAGATCGACACCATCCAATATCGAACGCGCCTGCTCGAACCCTTCCACCGCGAGCTCGGAAAAAACCTGCTCCTCAAGCTCGGCCACGGTTTTGCGCAGGCGATCCCTGTCGCGCAGCAGCTCATCGCGTTGCACGACGTCCGCTAGCGTGACCACGCCAAAGACGCTTAGGACCTCGTTCTTGCGGCGCTCATGTGCCGAAACCTCTGCATCGAGGACCTCACGCCCATCCTGCAGGCGCTGCAGGTCATTGACGAGGCTTGCTTTGGCCTCGCGCATGCGCTCGGCGCGCTCCAGGCGCTGGGCAAGGCGGATCGCCAGCTGTTCCGGTTCGTCGTCGTCCGCCTCGCCCGCATCGGCTGCAACGGCGGTAACCTCGACCAGAAAATTGTCCCTGTCGGCCACCATCTTTTCGATGCGCAGTTGCATGGCCTCCCGGTCCTGAAGGCTCTTGGACAGTTCAGCCAGTTGATCAAGGACGCCGCCCATGCCGGGCACCGAGATGCCTCTCTCTAGCCAGGTCCCCTTGAGCGCTTCGGCAATACCGGCCTGCCATTCATCCTCACGTCGCTCCGCGACTTCGACAGCGCGGCGCCTGGCGGCCAGATCCTCTTGCCTTGTTCCAACCGTCTTGAGCGCCTCGGTGCGCTCTGCGTCCACCTTGAACTGTCTCTCAAGAAACAGCTCTGCCACGGCCATGACCGTCTCTAGGCTGTCACCAACATCCGAACCGACGCCGACGCTCGCCAGCGCGCGGCTCAATTCCAGGCGTATTCGACCTTCCTCATCAACCGCCCGCTCGGCCTTCTTGCGCGAAAGCTCGATCTCCTCCCAGGCCGCGAGCGCATCGATGCGGGCAGCGATACGATCCTCGATCAGTTCGATCAGCTGTTCGGGGGATGTTTCCTGGCACGGCCCGAGCAGCTCTCTGGCGACTGTGCGTATTTCCAAGAGCACAGCCTCCCGATCTGAGCCATTCCGGGCAAGTTGATCACGCGCATGCGCGATAGTGGCCGCGGTTTCTACGAGGTTGCGGTTTGTGCTGCGAATTTCGACCAGTTCCCGAGCGTTGGCCAAACGGCCTGCGCCGACACTGTCGTCTCGGGCCAGTGTTGCCGCGAAATCATCCGCCGTTTCCCCAGTCAGGTCATGGCGATGCCTTGCCCAGGCGTCGTCGCGGGCACGCCGAATGACGTCGGCCGCATCATCGTCGGTGACATCGACAGAGGCACGAAGGGCTTCCAGCCGCGCCGAAAGCAAGTCGTGATTGCCCTGGTGCTCGGCAAGACGATCGGAAAGGACGCCCCTGCCCTTCCCGAGCTCTGCTGCCAGCGCCTTCCATGCGCCAAGCTGCGCAGCATTCGGAATGGCGACCCTGGCCAGTGCCTGAGAGTCGCCCGACCAGGGGTGCAAACGCGCGATCGCGGCCTGCCATCGAATTGCACCTGCATCGGCGGCCTCGCGCGACTCCTTTGTCTCCCTCATGTAGCCGCTGGCCTTGGCCCTAGACAAAGCCGAAACCAGCCTTGCCCTGGCAGGCTCCGGCACGGCCCGTTCTTCGCCGACCCGGTCGCGTGCCGCCTGGAGCGCGTCAGCGGCTGCCGCGGCCTCCTCGCGCGCAACGCGCACGCTGGTAGCAATCCCGGATCGTTGCTCGACCATGGTGCGCACAGCGCTAATGGTTGCAGCAGGCAAGAGCAGTTTGGCAGGAACTGGCTCGGAGGACCTTCCAAGGGCGGCAAGACAGTTCGCCACGGAATTGTCGAGGATTTGCAGCTCCGTCCTGCGACTTGGCAGGTCCAGGCCGGCCGAGACGTGACGCACCTTGCGGTCGGCCAGGCCGCGAACCCGTTCGGAAATCGCAAGGATCACCACGTCCACGTCGACCGAGGCGATTTTCGATGTCACCCGTTCGAGCTCGTCCTGGTTCGCGGATAGCCGCGTTCTCAGGCTGGCGTCGGCCTCGATCATGTCGGCGACACTGCCGGTCCAGGTCCGTGCCGGTGAAGCGATCTCAGGCAAATCGGCCAGTTGGGCTTGCTTACGCCGGATATCGGCAAGAATCGGGATCGCCCGAAGATACTTCGCGATGGTCTCGAGCCGAGCCGACAGCACCGACCGTTCGGCGATGCTGCGGTCGTATTTTTCGGTCGCGTCGAGACGCTCGGCTTCAAGGCTCTCATAATTCGACGCCAAGGTGTCGACCGCGTCCTTACTGGCCTTCAGTTCCGCAAGCCGCTTCTTGAGCAGCGCAAGTTCGGTTCCGTGTGCCTGTTTGCGATAGAGCCTGTCCGCTTCGGCCTCGAGCACGCTCAATGTATCGCTTGCGTGCCCGAGGCCGGCGCTGGCCGTGAACAGCAGCTTGCCCAGGTCGCCGCGCGATTCCAGGATTGATTTTCCACCTGCTTCCAGCGTTTCGTCGTCCAACGAGAACATGGTCTCGTATGCGTCGCGAGACAGGCCAGCCAGATGTGCCGATATCGCCATTTCGCTGACCGGCTGGCCAGTCTCGTCCAACAATGAGTTGGTGCGCTGTTTCGTGCGTGTGAAGGTGTGCTCCGCGCCGCCGAGTTCGAGCACCCCGCCGATGCGCATCGCACTGTACTCGTGCAGGAAATTGTAGCGGCTGCGTTCCTCGATGCCGAACAACAGATCGAGATAGCCAGAAAGCGCGGTCGACTTGCCGGTTTCGTTCAGGCCGAAGACGATATGCAGATCGGGACCGGATTCCGGTTTCGGCCCGAAGTCGATCGTCCTGTCGGTGAACTTGCCGTAGCGGATGAGGTCAAGGCGGCGCAGCCTCATTGTGATCCACCGGCCTTGAGGCGGGCGGTGACCAGATTTGCGCCGTTGGCAAGCACCCGATCGAGGAACAACTCCAGCTCAGCCTCGTCCTTGCCGGCGAAATCGCGCCCGTCAGGCGGAAGATCCGCGACCATCTTCTGGACCAAGGCCCTCGCCTCAGCTCGGAACGCGTCCGAGCCGGCATCGGCGCGCATGGATTGAGCGAGCTCGAAAATCGGGTCGGCGGCTTCCTCGCAGGTCTGGGATGTGGATGGAGACACTTTGAGCTCGAGCTTCTCCACCCAAGTGTCTCCCGTCTGCTCCGCGGCCTGCTCGGCCTCTGCGAGCAGCAGGTCGCGATCACGGATCAAGGCCCAGGACAAAGGTGACGCACCGGTCAGGTCGAGACGAACCACGGCATGACGGGATTTGACAGAGGCGCGAACACGTTCGAGTGCGGAACGGACTCGTCCGACGACATCGGACCATTCCTCCATTTCGGTCAGGTCGACATTCACCCTTTCGAATTGCGCGATGCTGGTCAGCCTCTCCTCTATCTCTACGGTGCGGTCGTCTCGTATCGTCACCAGGGTGACGGATTTCTCCCCGGCCTCATTGATGTCCCTGCCCTGTGGAATTCCCGGCATCACCACCGTGCTCGCCCCGGGATGGACCTGGCGGACATGGATGTGCCCAAGCGCCCAGTAGTCGAAGCCATGGGCATGCAGGTCGGTGGCGTTGCAGGGGGCATAGACGTCGTGGCCGGGCGATCCGGCCAGGCTGGTATGCATAATGCCGACATTGACCGCGCCTTCACGCGGCACTGAATACTTGGGCAGCAGGCTGTCCGGCGCCTTGGGGCTGGCAAAGCTCAAGCCATGAAACATGACGTCGAGCCCGGCGGCTGTCTGCAGCACGGACTGGGGACGGCCACCGAATATCGTGACCGTCTCCGGGAACACCAGCTGCTTCGATATGCGCGATAGCGCGTCATGATTGCCACGGATCTTGAAGACCCTAATGCCGGCCTGGTGCAGCCGTGTCATCTGCGACGCCAGGAAGCGGGCGGTTTTCATCGACGTCTGATCGCCGTCGTAGAGATCGCCGGCAATGACCAGCGCATCGACACGTTCCGCAAGGCAGAGATCGACGATCGAGACAAACGCTTGGCGACTGGCGTCTCCGACGAGTTCGGCAAGGTCGCCGTTTCGTAGGGCCAGCGAGCGCAGCGGCGAGTCGAGATGAATGTCGGCGGTGTGAACGAATCGAAATGGCATGGGGAAGTCTCCGGTCACAATTATAGGAGTGTTCGACCGCGGCTCGACAGGAAAATCTCAAGATAGGGGTGTTGGCGTTCGGGTATAGGTCGCCCTTGAGCAAGGTTCTTGGCTATGTGCCGGGG
>NZ_RZQE01000233.1:0-8930 GCF_004022955.1 Mesorhizobium sp. M7A.F.Ca.US.002.01.1.1
GCAAGAAATTCCAGCCTGGAAACCGGCTGCTGGCAACTTTGAAGATGTTGCGCCGCGCCGGTGTGCTTTATGCCACCCACATCGTCACCACCATGGTGGTGATGGCCATTTTCTGCGCTGCGGCGGTGTTTGCCAGGCGGCCGGAGCTTTTGACGATGATCAACATCGAGCCGTTGATCAAGAATACGCCGCAGGTGCTGATCGGCATCGTGACGCTCGGCCACCAGCTCGGCTACAACAACATCCTGCCCGTCTATGCGGTGCTGCTCTTGCTGGCGCCGCTGTTCCTGCTCATTGTCAGCTATCGGCCGGTCCTGGCACTGGTGGCATCCGGCGCCCTGTGGCTGGTCGCGGGGATTTATCAGATTGCTCCGCCCAACTACCCCGAGCCCGGCTTCTGGTTTCTCAACCCGCTGTCGTGGCAGTTCCTTTTCAACATCGGCCTGGCGGGCACGCTGCATGTGCGTCGCGGCGGCACCATCCCGGTCAATCGCTGGCTGGTTGGGGCGGCCTTGGCCTACACCGTTGTGGCCCTGGTCTGGGTGCACAGCCCGCTTTGGGGGCATATCTCCTGGTTTGGCCTGCCTCCGGTGCTGACCGGTTTCGACAAGACGTTCCTGTCGCTGCCGAGGCTCCTGCATATACTCGCAGTGAGCTACCTGATCGTGGCATTCCCGGCGATCTCGAATCTGTTTCGCACCGGGCGCGATCATCCGCTTGCCATATTGGGCAAACGATCGCTGCCGGTTTTCATTGCCGGCACGGTGCTTGCAATGGCGGCGCAGGTGCTGAAGCTGATCAATCCGGGCGGATTTGCCTATGACAGCCTGTTGATATCGGCCGGCATCGTCATGCAGTTCGCGCTCGCCTACTATCTCGAATGGCTATCGGGCCTTGGCTGGTCCGCCAAAAGCAGGCCGGCTCACAGCGCCGCATCGCCCGTCCATGCTGCATCCTTCGCGATGCCGGGCATGGCGACAAGAATGGGCCGTTGAGCTCAGGTGGGCGAGGGGCCGGATGAGGCCCGCACCACGAGTTCGACCGGCAGCGATTGCCGGCTGAACGAACCATCATTTTCAAGGATCGCCTTGACGGCAAGGCGGCCCATCTCGGCGATCGGCTGGACGATCGTGGTCAGCGGCGGCTTGGAAACCGCCCCTTCCGGAACACCGTCGAAGCCGACGACAGAAACATCGCCCGGTACCGCAATGTCGTGCTGCCGCAGCCAGTCCAGCGCATGGAGCGCCATCCTGTCCGACATCGCCAGGATGGCTGTCGGCGCCTCGGCACCGGCGAAAATATGTTCGAGGCCGGCCCACACGCTCTTCTCGTCATTGACGGTCTCGTAGATCGGCACACGCTCGACGTCGATGTCGACGCGGGAGAGTTCCGCGAAATAGCCACGCAAGCGGTCCCGCGTAGCGGAGTAGAGGGCCATTTCCACCTGCTCCCTTGTGGTAGGGCCGAAGCCTGCGTCGGCACAGGGCAGGGTAAGCACGGCAAAGCGGCGATGTCCGAGTTCGGTCAGGTGGCGGGCCGCCAGGCCGGCACCGGCGATGTTGTCGACGCCGATCGCCGCGACCGCATCGTCGTCGTCCGAATCGAGATCGAGCGCCACAAAGGGGAGCTTGCGTTCACGTGCCAGTTGGACCAGCTTTGAGCCGCCATCGACACAGAAAACGATGAAGCCATCGACCAGCGCACTCTGGATGTTCCACGCCAGCTGCTCGCCATTGACGGCGGAGACCAGCGAAATCCCCGCACCGGTCGCGTCACAAGCCTGCGAGATGCTGGCCATCATCACCCGGGCAAAGGGATCGTCGAAGAAATAGGAGAGGGGTTCCGCGGTCGCGACACCGATGGCATTGACCTTGCCGGCGCGCAGCAGCCGGCCCTTGGGATCCGGTCCGCCATATCCCATGGCCTCGGCTGCCGCCTTGACCCGTTCACGGACCTCCTCGCGCACGATCTCCGGACGGGCGAAGACGTTGGACGCGGTGCCGTGCGACACGCCGGCTGCCTTGGCAATGTCCGCCAGCCGGACCGGTCTTGTCTTTGCAGAGATAAGTGGCGCCATCTTCGTCTCCTGAATTCTTCCCATTTAACACTTTCGTTGGATCGGTTCAAATTTTGGCTTGATCGAGGCTTCGATAGGGCCTATGTTTGAATCGATCCAAGGAAACGCCTGCTGGCAGAATTGGATCGATTCAACATCAAGTAGGGAGTTGTGTCATGCATCCCGTCAATTTTCTGTTCGAAGACATTTACCGCAACGACTGGAGCATCTCGTCGAACACCGCGACGCAGAAGCGCCGCGGCAAAACCAGCCCATGGGTCCGCGAGTTGCGGTTCCTTGTGGAGCGCAAGCGGAGCTGATCGGGGTCGGTTTTTCGCACCTCTCGATTGGATCGATTCAAGTGCTGAAAGGAGCGCACATCATGCATCCCGTGAGCTATCTATTTGAAGACATCTATCGCAACTATTGGGGCATCGCGCCGGCTTCCGAACGGCCGGAGCGGCATCGGTTGGCAAGGCTGCGGCGGCGCAATCGCGAATTGCTCATCAAGCCCGAGCGCCGGCAGGATTAGCCGCCACGCTCGACGTTTGGTGCCGGCGGGCGTCAGGACCGCACGCGCACCAGCGCCGAGGCAGCGATCGCCAGCCAGCCGGCAATGAGCAGCGTGCCGCCGATCGGCGCCGACAGCGGGAATAGCCGCGACCCGATGAAATCGCGGGCCAGCAGATCGCCGCAGAACAGCAGAAGCCCAACCAGCAGGATCAGGCTGCCGATGCGCAGGATCCGGTTCGCGCCAAGCAATCCGGCGGCAAGGAAGACCGGCGCATGCATCAGCAGGAACGATGCGGCGGTGCCAACGAAGGCGCCGCCGAGATGCGCCGCCGCGGCCGACAGCGCCACGCCGGCAGCACCGCAGAGGCCCCCGGCCAGGACGAGGATACGGCTGCTGTCGTCGGAAGGTCGTTCGGCTGTGCTCATTTTTGGGGCCCCGTGACGCCCAACCCCGTCAGGGCTTGCCGGGGTTGGCAAGCATGTCCTGCTCGCGGCGTGACTGTGCCAGCCAGTTATACACCGCGCCCCCAGCCATCAAGACGGATGTGCCCAGAAACACCGAGCGCATGCCGAAATGACCACCGGCAAAGCCGCCCAGCAAGGGGCCGGCGACTTGCCCGACATATTGGGCGGAGATCGACAGCCCGAGCACATTGCCGCCGACCCCATCGGGAACATTGTGGCGGATCACGCTGGTGATGCAGGGCAACAGCCCGCCCAGCGCCAGACCCATCAGGAAGCGCAGGCCGATGAGTTGCCAGCTCTGCGTGACGAAGGCCTGCGGGATCAGCAGCAGCGCCGAGACGGCAAGCGCGCCGATGATGACGTTCCAGTGGCCGACGCGGTCGGCGAGCTTGCCCAGGCGCGAGGCCGACAGGATGGCGCCAAGGGCCGCCGCCGACATGACGACGCCTGATACCAGCGTGACGCGGCTCTGGTCCTCGATGAGCTGCTGCACATAGACGGTGATGATCGGCTCGATCGACATGGTGGCGAAGCTCAACAGCATGCCGGTCGCCAGCATGGCGACAACAGGCCGTTTGTCGGGGATTTGTGACCAGCCGCCTTTCCGCTTCTGCGTCGCTGCGGCGTCTGCTGTTTTCGGCCGGGGATTCTCCTTGATCAGAAACGTGGTCGCCAGGAATGCCAGGAAGATGACACCGCCGGAGAGGAGAAAGGTGGCGCGGATGCCGATCAGCGGCGGCAGGGCGCCGCCAACCAGAGGGCCGACCAGAGCCCCGCCCGTGATGCCGGCCGACAGCAGGCCCAACGCCCAGCCGGAACGCTCCTTGGGTGTCTGCATGGCGACGAGGATGGTCGATCCCGAGGAGTAGCCGCCGGCAAAGCCGATGAGCAGCCGCAGCAGCACCAGCTGCCAGACCGTCTGCACCATGCCGGTCAGCGACATGCATATGGCCATGCCGAAGCTGGCGCGAACCAGCATCACCTTGCGGCCATAGCGGTCGCCGAGACGTCCCCAGAGCGGCGCCACCAGCGCCGCCGCGAAGAACGTCGCGCCATAGGCAATCCCCGACCATTGCACGATCGCCGCGTGACCCTCGGCACCCAGCTGCTCGATATAGAGCGGCAGGAACGGCAGAAGCAGCGTCATGGCGACAAGCGTCGAAAACGAACCGGCGAAGCACACGAACAGATTGCGCCGCCAGTGGATGTTGTAGGTGCTGTCGGTCGCCGGGGGCGTGCTCTGCTGCATGTCGTATGTCCTGTCCCAGCAACTCTTTTATCGATGCTTGCTGCGGATACCAATTTGGGATACCAAGATGGTACACGTCATGGACGCAAGCTTGGCCGCTGTCAATGCAGCCTGTCGAACGTGATCGGCAAGACGATCGCAAACGGCCAAAAGATGGAAACGACAATGTCGCAGATGCACAGCGTCGAAAAACAGCTTCGGCAGATGATCCTGGGCCTCGAGATCGGTCCCGGCGAAAAGCTGACCGAGCGCTGGATCGAGAGCCGTTTCGGTGCATCGCGAACCCCGGTCAGGGCAGCACTTCTGCGGCTCGAGACCGAGGGGCTGGTCGGCAGGGACGGGCGCGGCTGGACGGTGTCGCCGATCAATCTGGCTGAACTCGAGCAGATCGCCGTCTACAGGGAGGCGGTCGAGGTTGCGGCAGTTCGCCTGACATGCAGCCTGGCGGACCGGAGCGCCATCGATGTCATCCAGGCGATGCTCGAATCCTGCGACAACGACACGCCGCGCGAGGAATGGCATCGCGTCGGCATGGATTTTCACATCGAACTGGCGCGTCTGTCGGGCAATGAATTCCTGTTCCGGGCGGTCCGTGATGCCATGACACGCCTGTCACGGGCGCGCTGGCTGGAGGTTCGCGACGAAGCGGCCCTCAGCCGCGCCTGGGCCGAACATCGCGCCATACTGGCGGCGGCACGCCGTGGCGACGCCGATGAAGCCGCGCGCCTGCTCTCGGTCCACATCGTCGGCAGCCGCGACCGGCTGGTGACGTCGCTCGCCAACGATCGGCGCGGTCTTCGCGCCAGAGGCTTTGCCGTCGTTGCTGCTTAAGGCGGATGAAGGGGCGCAAAGCGGCGTCTGGACGTGTGCGCACTTTCGCCCTCGCTTCGCAGACGCCGATGGCGTAAGGAGCGGCGATGGAAAACAACCGATTTGAAACACCTGTGACTGTGAAGTCAGTCGCGGCGGGAAGCACTCAGCTCTTGCGCACGGCGCGTGAGGCTTCCGACTACCTCCTCAACAGCTGGCCCGGCAAGCGCAGCCCCAAGCATCGCGCGGCCCTGCAGGCCTGCCATGACGCACTCGCCGGCGACAAGCCGGCGATGAACGCCAGGCGCGCCTTCATTGCGGCGGCGCGCGAAGTGGACGTCTTTGTCAGCGACAAGGCGCCGGCCTGACACAAGGCGACATCCGAGGCGGCAATCCGGATTGAGGCACGGCCCGCATCTGCGGGCCTTTTGCCGTCACTTTGCCGTTTCGGTTTCGGCTTCAGTCTCGTCTTCGGGCTTCGAACGTTCCCTCGCTGCAACCTTGGCTGCCAGCTTCTCGGCCTTCTTGGCCGCCTTCTGGCGGTCGCGTTCCTTGCGTTCCTGATCGTAGTTTGGTGGTCGCGCCATATCGGCTCCTTTTTCACTGCCTCGCGGCTCTGGTCCTGCCTAGGAGCATTAGCCGTCAAACACAACAGCTGAAGCGATAGTGCGTCGATGATGGCCAGGCTTGCAAGATGCGCGCCGCAATGATGGGGCCACGCCCATCATTGCGGCGGCGATACCTATCGCCGTCGATTTGCCGATCAGATGCCGCTTCGGTCAATCACCAGATCGGCGGCACCAAAGCGGTCCTTTGCCGTCAGCTGCTGGTGCCAGTAGGGATAGAGCAAGGGCGGCCGGCTGACCGCGTCGAGGCGCTCGCGCTCCTCGCCCGAAAGCACCAGGCTTGCCGCCGCGATGTTGTCGAGGAACTGCGTTTCCGTCCTGCCGCCGATCACCAGGGAACTGATGGACGGCCGGCCAAGCAGCCAGGCCAGCGCCACCTGCGCTGCCGACACGCCGCGCTGCGCGCCGATCTCCACAAGCACATCGACGATCCGCCACAGCCGGTCCTCGTCGCGGATCGGTGGTTCCGACCAGCCCGCGAGTTGGCGGGCGGTGGGGCTGTCACGGCGGTATTTGCCGGACAGCAATCCGCCGGCAAGCGGGCTCCAGACCAGAACGCCCAGCCCCTGGTCGACGGAAATCGGCAGCAGTTCGTACTCCGCTTCGCGCGCTTCCAGCGTGTAGTGGATCTGCTGCGTGATGAAGCGCGGCTGATGACGGCTGTCGCTGATGCCGAGCGCCTTCATCACCTGCCAGCCGGAATAGTTGGAGCAGCCGACATAGCGGATCTTGCCCTGGGCAACCAGCGTGTCGAGCGCGCCGATGGTTTCCTCCAGCGGCGTCACGCCATCCCATTCGTGCAGGAAATAGATGTCGATGACGTCGGTCTTGAGCCGCTTCAGGCTCTTCTCGCATTCCCGGATCAGGTGATGGCGCGACAGGCCTTCATCGTTTGGACCTTTGCCGATCCGCATCCGTGCCTTGGAGGCGATCAGCACGTCGCCCTTGCGCTTGCCGCCGAGCGCTTCGCCGATGATTTCTTCGGAAATGCCGTTCGAATAGACATTGGCGGTGTCGATGACATTGATGCCGGCGTCGATACAGAGATCGATCATCCGGCGCGCTTCGTCGAGATCGGTCTTGCCAACCGCCGAAAAAGCACCGGCGCCGCCGAACGTCATGGTCCCCATGGTCAGTGTCGATACTTTCAGGCCGGAACGGCCGAGGGTGCGGTATTCCATGTCGGTCCTCGCGATTGCATTGGGAAAGGGCTGGGGAGGGCGCCCGAAAGTGGCCGCTATTTGTAGGACAATTTGGGCGACGTGTCTCCATGCCAGCGCGGCGGATCGATCATGCCTGGCTGGACCGACGGCGGCGGTGACCATGCTCGCGCTGCAATAAAACCGTCATTGCAGGCCTATATGGAAGTCGGCTCAGGTGTTGCCGTTCCCGGGCTGTAGGCCGGGAGTTTGGGGCGCCGGACGTGGATCGACAGAGCTTGCAAGTGGAGCAGCCGATAATGACCGAGCTAAAACAGAATTCTCCGGCCAGGGATTGGCTTGAAGCCGAGCTCGCCGACACGCTTGACGAAGACTATGAGCTCGAAATGTCGGAGCCGGCGCTGTCGATGGAGATCGCCAAGATCTACAAGAACTCGCATCCGCCTTCGATCGATCGCATGCAGTATTTTCGCGACCTGATCACCCTGCAGTCCGAATTGATCAAGCTGCAGTCCTGGGTCGCCCACCACAAGAAGAAGCTGGTGGTGATCTTCGAGGGACGCGATTCGGCCGGCAAGGGCGGTGTCATCAAACGCATCACCCAGCGCCTCAACCCGCGCATCTGCCGTGTCGTCGCACTGCCGGCGCCGACGGAGCGCGAAAAGTCGCAATGGTATTTCCAGCGCTATGTCCCGTATCTGCCGGCCGGCGGCGAGATCGTGCTGTTCGACCGCTCATGGTACAACCGCTCGGGCGTCGAGCGGGTGATGGGCTTTGCCCAGCCCGATCAGGTCGAAGAATTCTTCCACGACGTGCCGGAATTCGAGCGCATGCTGGTCCGCTCGGGCATCACCGTGGTCAAATACTGGTTCTCGATCACCGACGAGGAACAGCAGATGCGCTTCCTGATGCGCATCCACGATCCGATGAAACAGTGGAAACTGTCGCCGATGGACCTGCAGTCGCGCGTGCGCTGGGAGCAGTACACCAAGGCCAAGGAAGAGACCTTCGCCCGCACCAACATCCCGGAAGCGCCCTGGTTCATCGTCGAGGGCAACGACAAGAAACGCGCGCGGCTGAACTGCATCGACCATCTGCTCAAGCAGCTGCCTTACGAGGAAGTGCCGCACGAGGAGATCACTTTGCCGGAGCGCGTCTTCAACCCCGAATACGAACGCCAGGTGCTGCCGCGCGAGCTCTACGTACCGGAGAAGTATTGAGGCAGACGAAGCTGCGATCTCCCCCACGAGGGGGGAGATTGGCTCTCCACCTTACGCCCGCTTGATGGTGACGTGCGTTGCGAGCGGGGTCGCCACCTGCTCGCTGCAGATATAGCCGAGCTTGAGCATGTCCAGGCCGGCAAAAAGGTTCTCGCCCGTGCCCAGCAGCACCGGCGCGATCGCCAGATGCATCTCGTCGATCAGTTTTTCCTGCAGATATTGCCGTATGGTGGCGACGCCGCCGCCGACCCGCACATCCTTGCCGCCAGCGGCAGCCTTGGCCTGTTCAAGAGCTGAATGGATGCCGTCGATGACGAAGTGGAAAGTGGTGCCGCCCTCCATCGTGATCGGTTCCCGCTTGTGATGGGTCAGCACGAAAACCGGCACATGATAGGGCGGGTTGTCGCCCCACCAGCCTTTCCAGCTGTCGTCAGGCCATTCGCCGCGGATCGGTCCGAACATGTTGCGGCCGAGGATCCAGGCGCCGACATTTTCGAAGCTGCGCGCCGCGAACGCCTCGTTGACGTCGGTGGTGCCGCCATCTTGTCCGAGCACCATCTCGCGGAAGGTGCGGGTGTCGACAAACCACTTGTGCAAGGATTCCCCACCGACGCCGAGCGGATTTTGCAGATCCTGATCGGGACCGGCGCCATAGCCGTCGAGCGATAGGGTGAAAGCGTTGACGCGAAGTTTGGACATGCGAGCCTCCTCGATAACCGATTGTGTTTTGCAAGCAGTTTTTTGTAACAAACCGATTGTGAATTGCAAGCGGTATTTTCAAGCTCAAACGAAGCCCACGCAACGGTCAAGTGGCCCTCGCTATGGATTCCC
>NZ_RZQE01000234.1:0-8876 GCF_004022955.1 Mesorhizobium sp. M7A.F.Ca.US.002.01.1.1
GTCCTCGACGCCGTCGGGGCGCGAGAAGATGAAGGTCAACGGCAGGTTTTCGACCGCCTTGGCGGCACCGTCGCGAGCAAGTGCGGCGACATGAACATCCTCGCCGGCGCGGTAGATACCGCGTTCGGTCCAGGCATAGACGTCGAGCGCACCTGGCGCCGCGCGCCCGGTGACGCCGCGGTCGGACAGGTCGAAGCCGGCCCGGCCCATGTCGAGGAAGACGAAGTCATTGTCGCCCTGCTTTGCCATCAGCACGGCCGGCACCATGCCGCCGTCGCCGCGCGTCAGGCCGGGGTTGAAGACGGCATGGCCGTCGGCATCCGACGTCGCCGTGCCCAGAACCTCATTGTTCCTGGCGACCAGCGTCAGTTCGGCGCCGGCGATCGGCTTGGCGCTGCCCAGCGAACGGGCAAAGACATTGAGCCCGTCCTGACCGGTATAGGTCGACAGGCCGATGTCGGAGACGACGAACCATTGCGTGGCCATCGAGTTGTAGTCGTCGCTCTTGTCGTTGACGGCCTGGGCGGTCAGCACGTAGACGCCGGGCTTGCGCTGCGGCACCGCCTCGTCGACCGGGAAGGAGGTGGTGACCTCCTTGTTGAGGTCATTGGCGATGTCGAGCTGGCCTTGCCAGACCGGCGCGCCCATCTGCTCGGAAATGTTGGAGATGTCATAGCCGTCCAGCTGGTGCAGGAACTGGTAGCCCGACAGAAGCTGGGCGAGCGAACGATCGCCGATGCGATAGAGCTTCATCTCGGCAGCGTTCATGTTGACGGTAACGATCGGAATGCCACGGCGCGCGCCGGCCGGCAGCACGAAGCTATCACCGGTGAAGCGGGCGGACGGTGCGCGGTCCTGGACATAGATCGACAGCACCACGGGTGCCGCGGTCACTTCGCCGATTGCCGCCGGCAGGCCGGCGCGGAAGGTGACGTCGTAGTGCTGGCCATGCTCCAGCCCTTCGACGCAGATCTGCTTGTCCTTGGCCTCGACGCCCTTGGGCGGTGCATTGTCGACAGTGACGAATTGCGCGTAATCGACGCCGGTCTTGACCAGATCCTCGGAGAATTGCGCGCAGATGCGCGGCGCGCTGGTGTCGGCGTCGATGGTGTGGTCGATAACGCGGAAACCCTTGCGCGCCTTCAGATCGGCATAGTCGGCCTGGACCGCCGGCGACGGATTCAGGGCAAGGCTCGCCTCATAGGCCTGCAGCGCCGGCCGGTAGAGATCGCGCTTGTCGAGGCCGTTGCCGAGCAGCGCCAGCACTTCGGCGCGCGTCTTGGTGGTGCGCAGTAGTTTATAGGCATTGAATGCGGCCGAAGTGCCGTTCGTCGGCAAAGTGGAAGCTTCGGATGTGCTGGCGGCGGGCTGCACGGCCAGCGTTTCACGCGCCAGGTTGAGCCAGAGCTGGCCATCATCGGGCAGTACCGAGACAGCGGCCTCGTATTTCAGCATGGCGGAGCGGTGGTCGCCGGTCAGCACGGCCTGTTCGGCGGCACTCAGCAAGGCAGCCATGCCTTCTGTCGGCTTGTCATAGGCCGGGCCGAGCAGCTTGTTGCGGTATTGCTGGGCCTGGTCGGCCATCCAGTTGGGGAAGAAGGCGAGTTCCGGCGGCGCGCCGATATCAGGATCGCCATCGATGTTGACGACCTTGCCGGCGACCGCGCCATTGAAGGTTTTCAACTGGTTGTAGTCGGATTTGAGGAAGCACCATTTGGCCTTTTTATTGTAGGTGAAGGCGCGGCAGGCCGGGTCTCCCAGGCATGTCGTCTTGCACTGGTCGATTGTCACATTCTGGTCGGACCTGAGATCAAAGCCGAAATAATCGGAATTGTCCGTTGTCGCGATACGCCGGGCTTCGGCCGCCTGCGAGACGCTGCTCCAGGCCAGGACATTGGCCCAGGCAAAAAACAGGAGAATCAGAATCGAAAGACCACGAGCCGCGCGCATTGCCATAACACCCCTCCAGACACAGCTGACGTCCGGGCATGATCAAGCTTCAGTCAGGCTTGTCAACACAAGGACGCGGCAGGGGTCCGCCTGCCAACGGTTTCCTTTCCGGTCGATGACCGGTAGTACCTCCATAGGACAGGGGATCACGCTTTCTTGCGGCGACGCAAAAGGTGTGAATTCCAAGCCCGTCCTATTTCAGACAATTGGATTGTGGCCCCTTTACGAGCGCTTCAGAACTTCATTCCAATTTTAGTTTTGTAACCTAGGTTGTCTTAATGCCGGCGCATGAAGAGCAGATGTCAGGAGGTCGCGCGCCAGGGCGTGCGCTTCCGCGCGCCCTGCTGCTGGCCATGATGTGCTCGACCGTGCTCGTCGCCGAATCGCCCCCGGCGGCCGCTTTCGAGCTTTTCGGCATCAAGCTGTGGGGATCGTCCAGCGACGAGGAGGCCGACATCGTCGATCCTCTGCGCTACGCCGTGACCATCAATGCCCCCGACGCGGACAAGGACCTGGTCAAGAAGCTCGAAAATGCCACGGCGCTGAAGAGCGACGAGGAGCGTCCGGTTTCAGGCTCGCTCGGGCTGATGGCCAAGGCGCGCAGCGACCGAGAACAGCTTGTCGCCGCGCTCTATGCCGATGCCCGCTACGAAGGCGTCGTCACCGTCACCATCGACGGCAAGCCGCTCGACGATTTGCCGCCGGATGCCGAATTCAAGGGTCCGCAGCCGGTTCCCGTGGCGATCGACATTGCTACCGGGCCGAAATTCACCTTGGGCAATATCAGGCTGCAAGGCGACGCGGCAGGACTGATGAGCGCCGATTATGGCCTGATATCAGGCGGCGACGCCGGATCCGGCGCAGTGCTCAAGGCCGAGGCGCTGATCGTGCGGACGCTGAAGGAGCAAGGCAGGCCGCTGGCAGAGGTGACGGACCGCCAGATCGTCGCCGACCATGCCACCTCGACGCTCGACGTGACGCTGACGGTCGCCGCCGGACCGGTCGCCGGCTATGGCCCGACCACCGTGGAAGGCACCGAGAAGGTCGACCGCGACTTCACCGAATACATGACCGGCCTCAAGCGCGGCCGGCAATACTCGCCGCAAGAGATCGACGATGCGCGCGACCGGTTGCTGGCGCTCGAGGTCTTCAACAGCGTGACGTTCAAGGAAGCCGACAAGCTCGATGCCGACGGCAACATTCCGATCGGCGTCCAGGTCAGCGAGCGCAAGCCACGCTATTTCGGCGTCGGCGGCACTTTTTCCAACACCGAGGGGCTGGGCCTTGAGGGCTATTGGGGCCACCGCAATTTGTTCGGCCGGGCCGAGAAGCTGCGCATCGATGGCAAGATCAGCGGCATTGGCAGCAACGATCTCGGCGAACTCAACTACAATGCCGGTATCATGTTCGAGAAACCCGGTGTGATCGGACCGGCATCGAAGTTCTTCGCCGGCGTCAAGACGGTGCTCGAACATCCTGATGCCTATGACCATTTCTCGGTCAAGGGCAGCGCCGGCCTGTCCTACGAACTGACCAAGAAGCAGACGGTTTCCGCCGAGGTGGCGCTCGACTATTCCCGCATCCACGACGCTTTCGGCAAGCACAAATACCTGATCGCCAGCATTCCGCTGCAATATGTCTACGACAACAGGGACAACCGCCTGAACCCGACCAGCGGCTTCCGGGTGCTGGCCTATGCCGAGCCGAGCTACGACATTTTGAATGGTGCGGCCTTCCTGAAGCTCAAGGGCGAGGGATCGGCCTATCAGTCGCTGGATTCGGCTTCCAAGTTCGTGCTGGCCGAACGTGTCGCCATCGGGTCGATCGTCGGCACCGGGCTTCAGAATGTGCCGGCCGACCGGCGCTTCTATTCCGGCGGCGGCGGTTCGGTGCGCGGCTACGCCTATCAGGGCATCGGTCCGAAGGATTTCACCGGCCAGCCGATCGGCGGCCTGTCCTTCTTCGAAACCTCGGTCGAGATGCGCATCGCCATCACCGACACGATCGGCATCGTGCCGTTCGTCGATGCCGGCACCGTGTCGACCAAATCGGTTCCCGATTTCTCCGATGTCAAGGTCGGCGCCGGCGTCGGCCTGCGCTATGTCACGCCGTTCGGGCCGCTGCGCATCGACGCGGCCGTGCCGCTCAACCGCGATCCGGGCGATCCGCATTTCGGCATCTATGCCGGCATCGGACAGGCATTCTGAGCGATGAAAACAGTCTGGCGCATCCTCCGCATTGTTCTCTACACCCTGCTGATCGTGATTGCGGGAGCGATCGGCGCGCTGGTGGTGCTAACCAAGACCGAGCGCGGCCGCGACAATCTCGCCGGCATCATTTCGCGGCTGGCATCGACCGACGACCGCAAGATCACGGTCAGCGGCATAGACGGCATCTGGTCGGGAGCCCTCAGCGTCGACCATGTCGTGCTGGAGGATCGCGAGGGTGCCTGGCTGGTGGCGCGCAAGGTGGCCGTCGACTGGTCGCCGCTGGCGCTGCTGTCGAAAAACTTCAGCGCCGACCGTATCGCCGCCGAGCGCATTGAGCTGGCGCGATTGCCGGTGGCCAGCACGCAGCCGGCGCCGAGCGGCGGCACGACGACGCTGCCGGTTTCCATCGACATCAAGCAGATCGACCTGCCCGAGATCGCGCTTGGCCAAGACCTTGCCGGCAGCGGCATCGCCGAACTTGCCGCCAGGGGCATGCTCAAGGCCGATGCCGCGCCTCTGGCGGTCGAGACGGTGCTCAACGTCACCCGCCATGACGGCAAGCAAGGCAATGTCGATGCCAAGATCCACTTTGCGCCGGCGGACAACAGGCTCGATCTTGACCTGAAGGCCTCGGAGCCGGCAGGCGGCATCATCGCCAATCTGCTCAAGCTGCCCGATACGCCGCCGGTCGACATAATTGTCTCGGGCACCGGGCCGCTCGCCAATTGGAACGGCATCGGCACGTTCTCGGTCGACGGCAAGATCGTCACCCAGCTGACAGGCCGGCACCAACTGACCGACAAGGGTAATCATGTTGAGGCCAAGGGCGACGGCGATTTCGCTCGCTTCCTGCCTGAGAATCTCAAGCCGCTGTTTGCCGGCAAGACCAGCTTCGATGTCGCCGGCACCGCCACATCGGCCGGTGGCGTCAGTGTCGACCGCGCCAACATCGACAGCGATGCGGTGCACGGCACCGCGACCGGCATTGTCGATCCTGCCGGCGCCAGCGACCTCTCGATCGAACTCGCCGCCAAGGGTCCGCCCGTTGTGATCAGCGTCGGCAGCAAGGCGCAACCGATCACGCTGGCGATCAGCAATGCCACCGCCCGCGCCTTCGGCGACGGCAAGGCGCCGATCATCGACATCGGCGCCTCCTTCGTCTCCATCGTTGCTGGCGGCACGCGGCTGGATGATCTGGCGGCGCAGATCCATTCCGACGGCTTTGACATCCAGAACCGCGCCGGGCCGGTCACCGTCAAGCTGCAGGCAGGTGGCCTCAACACCGACGTGGCGACGCTGGCGCCGCTGATCACCGGCAAGATCGATGTCGATCTGGCCGGGTCGGTCAGCAAGGATGCCATTGCCATCGACCAGGGCACGCTGCGCTCCGACGCGCTCAACGCCTCTCTGACGGCGACGGTGGCGCTTGCCGACCTGTCGATGCAGCTGAAGATGAACGCGGATGCCGTGGCGACGGCCTTTCCGCCGCAGATCGCCTCGGTGCTTGGCGCCCGGGTGAAATTCTCGGCCACCGCGGCCCGCGATCCGCAGGGATCCTTCGCCGCCAACTCGATCGAATTCACGTCCGGCACGCTCAGCGCCGCCGGCACGGCCAGCATGCAGGGCACCGACATCCAGGCCGACATCAAGGGCAAATTGGGCGACGTTTCCGTGCTGTCGCCGACAGTCGGCGTGCCGGTTGCCGGTGGCGTCGATTTCGCGCTGTCGGCAAGCGGCGCGATGACGGCTCCGGATTTCACCGTTACCGCCGATAGCGACAGCCTGACGGCATCGGGCCGCACGGTGAAGAGCATCAAGCTGACGGCGAGCGGCAAGGCCGATATCACCAGTCCCGCCGCCAACGTATCGCTGACCGGCTCCGTCAACGACCAGCCGCTCGATATCAAGGCAGCACTGGTGACAAGCGAGGGCAAGCGTTCGATCAACGGATTCCTGGTCTCGCTGGGCGACAACAAGGTCTCGGGCGATCTCGCGCTGGACGACACGTACATGCCGCTCGGCACGCTGACGCTCGACGCGCCCGCTATCGACCAGTTGGCCGCACTGGCCGGCCAGGCGGTGACGGGCGACATCGACGGCACCATCGGCTTTGCCAAGGAGGGCGACGCGCCCTCCGTCGCGATCGATGCGAAGAGCACTTCGATCGCGCGTGGCGACGTGACGGCCAAGGCCATCACCGTCAATGCGCTGATCGCCAATTATCTCAAGGCGCCGGCGATCGCCGGTTCGATAAAGGCTGACAGCGTCACTTCCGGAACCACCGAAATCAGCGGCATCGGCGTCGACCTGAAGCGCGACGGCGATTGGACCAATTTCACCGGCGGCGCCACCATAGCGGGCATTCCGGCGACCGCTGCCGGCCGGGTGAAGATCGCCGACGGCAAGACGAGCGTCGAGATTGCCTCGGGCGAGGCGACGGTTCGCGGCATCAAGGCGGCAATCGCTCAGGCGTCGACACTGAGCATCGCCAACGGCACGGCCAGCATCGAGAAACTGGCGCTCGATGTCGGCGGCGGTTCGGTGACGCTGTCGGGCACTGCCGGTCAGACGCTCGACCTCGCGGCGCAATTTTCGGCACTGCCCGCGGCGCTCGCCAATGAATTTTCGCCCGGCCTCGACGCTGTCGGCACGCTCAGCGGCACGGTTGGAGTGACCGGGCCGCCGGCCGCTCCCGATGTCCGCTTCAATGCGCAACTGGCCGGTATCGAAACCAGCCAGACCCGGCAGGCCGGGCTCGGGCCGCTCGCCGTCGATGCGGCCGGCAGATACACCTTGGCCGGCGGCGTTGTGCTCGATCAAGCGACACTGACCGGCGACAAGATTTCCGGCAAGGCAGCCGGCACCCTCAATCCGAACGGCGCCAGCGATTTTGCGCTCGATCTCATCTCATCCGGCCCCAGTCTGCCCCTGATTCTCGGCAGCGCCGAGAGCCCGGTCAAGATCGAGATCCGGTCCTTGTCGGCAAAGGTGGCGGGCGAGAGCACGCGGGCCCGCCTGGATGTCTCCGCGATCCTGCCCTCGATCGTCACCAGTCCAGCGAGGGTGGACGGGCTTGCCCTGGCGCTGCACTCGGATGCGTTCGATCTCAAGAACCGTGCAGGGTCGGTTTCCGGCACAGTGTCGGTGGACAAGGTCGGTCTCGACAATCCGGTGATTGCGCCGCTGATCGCCGGCAAGGTCACGGCGGCGCTCAGCGGTCGCCTGACAGCCGATGCGGTTGCCATAGACAGCGGCTCGCTCAGGAGCGATGCGCTGAACAGCCAAGTTGCCGGCCAGGTATCGCTGCGTGACGGTGCCATCGACCTCAATCTGAAGGCGGATACCCCATCGTCGGCCTTGCCGGCGGCGGCGCGCGGCATGCTTGGCGAACGCGCTGAGATCAGCGCCACGCTGAAGCGCGACCCCAACGGCAGTATCAATATAGGCGGATTGAAGCTGACCTCGGGCGCGCTGACCGCAGACGGGCAAGCCAGCCTTGCCGACAACAAGGTAGCCGCCGACATCAAGGGTGCGCTGAGCGACATCTCGCTGCTGTCGAAAGACGCCAAGGGCGCCATCGCTTTTGCGTTGAACGCGCAGGGCCCGGCCGCGGCGCCGGACCTGTCGTTGACCATCGACAGCGACCGCCTTCTCGTGGCGGCGCGAGAGATCACCGGGCTGAAGCTGGCCGCCACCGGCAAGGCCGATGCCGCCAATCCGGCGGCGAATGTGCAGCTGACCGGCAATGTCGCCGGCCAGGCGCTGCAAGGCAGTGCGGTGCTGGCGACGGCGGACGGCAAGAGCGCCATCAATGGCCTGCTGCTGTCGCTCGGCAAGAACAGGATTTCCGGCGATCTGGCGCTGGACGAGAAGTTCGTGCCGGTCGGCACCATCGCGCTCGACCTGCCCGATATCGGCCCGCTGGCAGCACTTGCCCTGGAGAAGGCCGAAGGCGATGTGCGCGGCACGATCGCCTTTTCGAAGAACGGCAATGCGCCACAGGTCGCAATCAAGGCGGCGACAGCATCGATTACGCGCGGCGACCTGCAGGCGAAAGCCGTCTCGATCGATGCGCTGGTCGCCAACTATCTGGCGGCGCCCGTGATCTCCGGAAAGATTCGCGCCGACACCGTCACGTCGGGCGGCACCGTGATCAGCGGCATCGATGTCGACTTGAAGCGCGACGGCGACTGGACCGGCTTCTCCGGCGGCGCAACCGTCAAGGGCATTCCGGCACAGGCCGCCGGCCGGGTGAAAGCGGCCAACGGCACGACGACCATCGAGCTTGCCTCCGGCCAGGCGACCGTACAAGGCATCAAGGCGGCCATTGCCCAGGCCTCGACCGTCAGCATCGTCAACGGCATGACGACGCTGGACCGGCTCGTGCTCAACCTTGGCGGTGGTACGGCGACGGTGACCGGCAAGGTCGGCACGGCGCTCGACATCAATGCGACGCTGGCGCGGGTGCCGATGTCGCTCGCCAACAGTTTCTCGCCGGGGCTCGACGCCGCCGGTTCGATCTCAGGCACGGTCAAGGTGACGGGTACGCCGGCGAACCCCGCCATTGCCTTCAACCTCGACGCGGCCGGCGTGCAGACCTCGCAGACGCGCGGTGCCGGTGTCGGTGCGGTGAGTGTCTCCTCGTCGGGCACCTTCGGCGGCAACAAGCTGACCTTCAATGCCAATGTCGGCGATGGCGCCGGCCTTGGCCTCAAG
>NZ_RZQE01000235.1:0-8869 GCF_004022955.1 Mesorhizobium sp. M7A.F.Ca.US.002.01.1.1
GGACAACACCGAACTCAAGGCCAAGATCGACAAGGCGCTTTGCGAGCTGATCGCGGACGGCTCGGTCGGCAAGGCAAGCCAGAAATGGTTCAAGACGGACATTTCCCGGCCCTGCAAATAACGCTCGCATGCGCCCGGATCTCCGGGCGCATGCACTTCATTGGCACGACAAGACTAGGGCAACTCAGATGGAATTCGGTCTCTGGCAGGTTTGGGAAGCGGGTTGGGTGACCGCCATCCTGCGTGGCGCGTCGATAACGATCCTGGTGGGTCTCGTCAGCATGGCGGCCGGGCTGGTGATCGGCATTGTCTGCGGCTTGATCAAATGGGCCCGGATATTTCCGCTCTCGCTGCTCGTTGATGCCTATACCTCGCTGGTGCGCGGCGTGCCCGAGCTGCTCATCATCTACCTCCTGTTTTTCAGTTCGGTTGAATTCGTGACCAAGGTCGTGACCGCTTTCGGCTATGCCGGGGTCGCGGAGAGCGGCTATGCGTTCGTCATCGCGGTCATCGCCATCGGCGCGATCTCCGGCGCCTATTCGACCGAGGTCGTGCGCGGGGCCCTGGGCGCGATCCCCAATGGGCATATCGAGGCCGCGCGCGCGCTCGGGCTATCGGGCGGCCGGATCTTTCGCCGCATCATCGCGCCGCAGATGCTGCGCATCGCGGTTCCCGGAATCAACAACGTCTGGCAGACCACGATCAAGGACACGGCCCTGGTCTCGGTGGTCGGCCTTCAGGAGCTGATGCGCATTTCTTTCATTGGCGCCAATTCCACCCGCCACCCGTTCATCTTCTACCTGATCGCGGCTGTGGTTTATCTGGCCATTACGCTCGTCAGCCAGGCCGGGTTCGACGCCATCGAACGCCTACTCAGGGTGAGGACGAGAAAGTAGTTATGATGGATCTCATCCAGCTAGCGGTTCCCGTCCTGCTCAAGGGCCTGTGGGTCACAGCGGCACTAACGTTCGTCTCGGTGCTGATCGGCTTCAATCTGGGCCTCGGTTTGGCGCTGATGCGGCTGTCGTCGAACCGCTTCCTGTCAGGCTTTGCCAAATATTATTCCAATGTCTTTCGCGGGACGCCACTGCTGGTGCAGATTTTCCTGTTCTATTACGGGCTTGGCCAACTTTCCCTGATCAAGGACAACGCAGCTCTGTGGTGGTTGATCAGCGACGGCGCGCGCTGCGCCGTGCTGGCGCTTGCGCTGAACACGGCTGCCTACACGTCGGAGATCCTGCGCGGCGGATTGATGTCGGTTCCGGTTGGCCTCGTCGAAGCGGCGCAGGCATGCGGCATGTCGCGCATGCTGCGGTTCCGGCGCATCGAGTTTCCGCTCGCCATCCGCCAGGCGCTGCCGGCCTATGGCAATGAGCTCATCCTGGTCGTCAAGGGGACCAGCCTTGCCTCGACGATCACGGTGCTCGAAATCACCGGCTACGCCAAGCGGCTGATGAGCCAGACCTTCGCAATCTTCGAGATCTTCGCCATTGCCGGCGTGCTCTACCTTGTGATCAATCTGCTGTTGATCGCGATCATCCGCGCCACAGAGCGTTTTCTCATGCGTCACGAGGCCTCCTCTGGCCGAGATCTGGCAGCGCCGCAACCAAATCGATCGACCGTGGGTTCGTGACGCCCCTGCTAAGATAGAGCGATCCCAAACCAATTGTCACTGACGGTCGAGTGGCTACTCGTCAGTCGTTGGAAACAAGGCCGGCGAGAAGCGAGTAGTTTTCACGACGTCTCTGACTAAGATCCAATTTCATTGGACGCTGAATGCCCGAGATAAAATGGGTGACCGATCGTCTCGCTTTAGATCACTGCTTCCTCGAGAAACGGCTCGTTGCGATCTATGCGCTCGTAACAGAACGGCGAAAGATCGAGCGTCTGGAAAGCCCCGTGAACGATAAGTTCTGAAACGGCCCGGCCCACGGCTGGCGACTGTTGCAGCCCGTGCCCCGAGAAGCCGTTGGCAAACATGAAATTGGTCACCTGCGGGTGGAAGCCGACGATGCCGTTGTGGTCGAGCATGTTGTACTCGTAGTGGCCGGTCCAACTGGTCTGGACCTTGAGTGCGTCGAAAGACGGAATGCGGTGCCAGAGTGCCGGCCAGATGTAGTCGTCGAACTCTTCATGGTGCATTTCAAAGTCGTCGTAGCCGGCCGGTCCGTCGCCTTGCGGCGTGTTGCCGGTGAGAAAAAGCTCGCCTTCGGGACGCACGAATGTTCCGGAAAGGTCGATGACATTGGGCATCCGGCCGGGGATCGGGTTGGCGCTGGCGAAGACGAAGCTGTAGCGCTTGTAGGGCGCGACCGGGATCGACAGGCCGGCCATGGCGGCCACCTGCTGAGCGCGCGGGCCCGCGGCGTTGACCAATGTTCCGCAGGCAACCGTCTGTCCGGTCGCGAGGCGCACCGAGATGACCCGCCCATCGGCGATATCCAGCCCTGTCACGGCATTGTCGATATACTCGACGCCGCTGGCGCGGGCTGCGCGGCGGAAACCGTTCATCAGCCCCACGGAATCGAACCAGCCCTCTTCCCTGGCCCCCCAGGAACCGCCACCGAGATCCTCCACATTGAGCCAGGGGAAGCGATCCTTCAGCGGGCCCGGCTCAAGAAACACCGTGTGGGCCCCAAAACTGCGTTGCAGATCGACGCGCTCGCGGGCCGCTTTGACGCCGTCGGGTGAACAGCAGTAAAGATACCCATGCTCCTTGAAGCCGAGGTCGGGCGCCGGTTCGTCCTTGTAGAAAGGTGCCATACGCTCCTGAAATCCGCGGATGATCTCGATGCCGAACTGGCTGATCTTCACATTGATCGGATTGGAATATTGCTGCCGGATCGCACTGGTGGAGAGCGCCGTCGACGAGAATTCGTAGCTCGAGTCGCGTTCGACCACGAGGATCGAGGCGCCGCTGCCCAGCGCCTGGCTCAGCCAGTAGGCCGTGGACGAACCGATGACGGCGCCGCCGACGATGACGATGTCGTAGGCGGTGCGTGACGGCGCTTTGTACCGGGGGATCGGCATGGCTGTATCTCCGGTCTACTGAGTGAACGAAGCGACCAAGGCATCCGAGCCCCGCGCCAGCAGGCCGAGGTCGGAACCAACGGCAACCATGGTGAAGCCGTCGGCGATGTAGCGGTCGGCATCGGTCTTTGCGGGAGCCAGGATCCCGCTGGCCTTGCCTGCCGCCGTTGCCGCCTTGCGCACCGAGGCGATCGCTTCTTGAACGTGTGCGGCCCCGGGATTGCCCATCGCACCCATATTGGTGGAAAGGTCGCCGGGCCCGACGAAGAGAACGTCGACGCCGTCCACTGCCGCAATTTCCGCGGCATTGGCGACGCCCAATTCATCCTCGATCTGTACCGCGAGAAGCTGCTGCTCACGCGCCTTGGCGTGGTAACCGGCGATGCGACCGAAGCCGTTGGCACGGTGACCGACCGAGAAGCCGCGAAATCCACCAGGCGCATATGTCATAGCCGCGACAATGGCGCGGGCCTGATCGGCCGTCCGCACATTGGGGATCATCAGGCTGCGCGCACCGATATCCAGGGCCTGCTTGATCAGATTGGGATCGTCGGAAGGCAGCCTGACGACGGCCTCGCTGTCGAAGCCGCCCATGACCTGCAACTGGGCCATGATGCTGCGCAGATGGTTGGGGCTATGCTCGCCATCGATCAGCAGCCAGCCGGAGCCCGCGACAATTTCCGTCGTCAGGGCCGAAGCCAGCGAGCACCAGATGCCGATATGGGCCCGGCCGGCCGATACGGCAGCCTTCAGCGTGTTGAGGCGCTCTTGCATTTTGCGGTCGGTCTCCGATGAGCGAAAGGACGTTGAAATTTGTATGATGTCCTATATCATACGGCAATAATTTGCTGCAAGATGTAATACGCACCAACCTTCGTACAGGGGTTCAAGAATGAAGATCGGGTTCATCGGGCTCGGTGTGATGGGAGCACCGATGGCGCACCATCTCGTCGACGCGGGACATGAGATCTTCACGGTCCTGAACCGCTCCCCTCTGCCGAAGGACCTTAGGGCATCGGTCGTCGCCTCTCCTGGCGATGTGGCGCGGATGTCCGAGATCATCGTGACCATGCTGCCCGACACGCCAGATGTGGAGCGTGTCCTGCTTGGAGGAAACGGCGTCCTGGAGGGGCTGTCGGCCGATAAGCTGGTCATCGACATGAGCTCGATCAGCCCTATCGCCACTGCGGAATTCGCAGCGAAACTGCGGCAAGCGGGAGCCGGCTACCTCGACGCCCCGGTCTCGGGCGGTGAGGTCGGCGCCAAGGCGGCGAGCCTCACCATCATGGTCGGCGGGCCGACCGCAGAGTTCGAGCGCGCGCTGCCGATCTTTCGGACGCTGGGCAAGAACATCACCTTGATCGGCGAGCACAATGGCGCCGGCCAGACCTGCAAGATCGCAAATCAGATCATCGTCGCGCTCAACATAGAGGCCGTGGCGGAAGCGCTCGTCTTTGCCAGCAAGGCCGGTTGCGACCCGGCAAAGGTGCGCGCCGCGCTGATGGGCGGCTTTGCCTCGTCCCGCGTGCTGGAGGTGCATGGCGAGCGCATGATCGCCCGGACCTTCGCCCCGGGCTTTCGCATGCGGCTTCACCAGAAGGATCTCAACCTCGCGCTCGAAAGCGCCCGCGCGCTTGGCGTCTCGCTGCCGAACACCGCGATGGCGCAACAACTGATGAGCGCCTGCTCAGCCCGACCAGGCGGCGCGGAGGCCGACCACTCGTCCCTCGTCCAGGCGCTGGAGATCCTCAGCGGCCACGAACTGTCAAAAGAAAAGGAGTAAAACCGATGCGCGGAACCGGCAAGGCCGAGATCTTCGTGATGCTGGCCCATCCCGTGGCCCATGCCAAGAGCCCCGGCATATTCAACGAGATCTTCGAGCAGAAGGGCCTCGACAGCCTCATGGTGCCCTTGAGCTGCCGCCCGGAGGATTTCGAGGCCTTCTGGGCCGGCATTACGGCAGCCGAGAATATCAGGGGCGTGATCATCTCGGTGCCGTACAAGGTTGCGGTCTATCACAAATGCACCGCCGCTCACGACCGCGCCGCGAGGGTGCAGAGCGCCAATTCCGTGCGCCGGCTGCCCGATGGCAGCTGGTACGCCGACAATTTCGACGGCGTCGGCTTTATCGATGGCCTCAAGGCAGGCGGACATGAGATTGCCGGCCGCCGCATCCTTCAGGTCGGCGCCGGCGGCGCCGGCGCGTCCCTGGCCTATTGTCTTGCCGAAGCCGGTGCCGAGGAAATCCGCTTGGCCGACATCGATACCGGTCGCGCCGAAAAACTGGCGGCGCTGGTCGCGCAGGTCTTCCCGAAATGCCGCATCCAGGTTGGAGAGGCCGAGCCTTCCGGCATGCATATGGCGATCAACGCCACGCCGGTCGGCATGCACGCCGGCGACCCGCTGCCGCTGGATGTGAGCCGGCTGACCCCGGACATGACGGTCGTCGACATCATCATGGAGCCCGCCGAGACCCCCCTGCTAAAGGCGGCGAAAGAGATTGGCTGCCGCATTCAGCCGGGGCGCCCGATGATGGATTTCCAGGTCCGGGCCATGTCCGAATTCTTCGACATCGAAGGCAAAGGTCGCGGCAATGGCTGAGACATTGACGGCCGTCGTCATCGGCGGCACTTCCGGCATCGGACGCGCGATAGCGCTGCGCTTCGCCGAGGACGGCTACCATCTGGTGGTCGCCGGCAGGGATGCGGCACGGGGCGATGAGGCGGTTGGCGCCTGCGCGGCGGTCGGCGCACCGCGCGCGCTGTTTGTCCAGACCGATGTCGCCGAATCCGGCTCGGTGGAAGCGCTGGCGCAGGCCGTCAGCGACGCGTTCGGTACCCCGCACGTCGTCGTCAACTGCGCCGGCATCCTGCAGAGTGGCAAGCACGTCCTCGACCAGGATCTGGACGAAGACGAGAGGATGTGGCGAGTGAACTATCGCGGCACCTTGCTGGGTTGCCAGGTGTTCGGTCGGCTGATGTCGGCTGCCGGGCGAGGCGCGATCCTGAACGTCGGCTCGCTTGCCTCCTTCGCGCCGCTGTCCCTGCCCGCCTACACGCCCGGAAAGCATGCCGTCCTGGCCTTGACCCAGATCCTGGCCGCCGAGCTCGGTCCGCACGGCGTACGCGTCAATGCGGTGGCACCCGGCTACACGCTTTCGGACGGGCTGAAAGCCAGGATCGCCAAGGGTGAGCGCAACCCCGAAGCCATCCAGGCGACCACCGCGCTGCGCCGCTTCGTCGAGCCGCGCGACGTTGCCGAGGCCGCACTGTTCCTCTGCTCCGACCGGGCCGCATCGATAACCGGCGTCACCCTGCCCGTCGACGCCGGCTGGCTCGTTCAGGCGCCCTACGCACAATATCTGCAGGGAAACCCCATCCGCCAGACGCCGGCAATCTGACCCCATCCGGCGGAGGCCGGAAATCTGACCCATCCGGCGGAGGCCGGAAATCTGACAAGGACAATCCAATGAGTGACATCAAGCGCTTCGACTTCGACACCCGCATCCACCACGGGGTCATCCACAATGGCACCCTCTACCTCACCGGCCAGGTCGCAAAGCCGGGTCAGTCCGCAGCCGACCAGATGCGCGAGGCGCTTGGCAAGGTCGACGTCCTGCTTGCCAAGGCCGGTACGGACAAGACACGCATCCTTCACGTGCAGATGTGGCTGGACGACATCAGGGATTTCGACGAGGTCAACACGGTCTGGGACGGATGGATGCCGAAGGAGCATGCACCCGCGCGCTCTTCCGGCGAAGGACGGATGGCCAAGCCTGGAATGCTGGTCGAGCTGATCGTCACCGCGGCGGTTTGAATGGCCTTGCCGGTTCGGGCATCATCGCGAATCTGGCTAAGGGGAGACTGATGACGAAGCGCAAACCGCTTTCCACTGTCGTGGCGGAGAGTCTGTCCGAAAAGATCCGTTCCGGATCTCTGCTTCCCGGCGCGCAATTGCCGACCGAGGCGGAGCTTTGTGCCGAGTACGACGTCAGCCGGACGGTGGTGCGGGAAGCGGTGGCGCGATTGCGCTCCGAAGGGATGGTGGTGCCGCAGCAGGGCCGCGGCATGTTCGTCAGCGAAACGCCGGCGCCGCGCAATTTCTCGATACCGGACGAGGCGCTGAGGACCTTGCCGGAAACCATTGCCCTGCTCGAACTGAGATTGAGTGTCGAGGTGGAGTCCGCCGGGCTATGCGCGGAACGGCGCACCGATGCGGAGGCGAGTGGAATCCGAGCCCTGATGGAACAGGTCGACGCCCAGCAAGCGGATCCCGCTGTCGTCCAGATCCACTACGACTATGATTTCCATCTGGCGATCGCCAAAGCCGCGCGCAACGAATTCATCCACGGCTTCCTGAGCTATCTCAGGCCGATGATCGTTCCACGCTTTCAACTGGGCTACGTGGTCACGCCGGCGCTCAAGGACAGCTATTACGCACGCATTCACAACGAGCACAAAACCATCGTGGATGCCATCGAAAGGCAGGACGGTCGTGCCGCTCGCCAGGCCATGCGCAAGCATCTGCACAACAGCCTCGGGCGTGTGCGCGCTTTGGCACGGGCTTCGGGCGTCGCGGCGACAGAGGCAGAGCAGCAGGCGGCTGCGGCCTCGCTCTTTACCGATATGAAAAGACCTGTTTCGACCGGCGGATAGGCCCCGGCTTCGATCACCCAGGCATTCGCACTCACTCAAATTAGCCACGTATTGCGAAAGCCATGTTTTTGCTCCGCCAGCTGACCTGAACCGTTTCCCACAGGCTGAGAACATCGTTTTCCCGTCGTTTCCTTCGGTTTTCAGCCTCGGCGCCGAGGTCACCACCTGTCCAGGTTTCGGGCGGGAGAAGAGAATTCGAAAGTTTATCTTTCCTTTTTGCTGGTTTTCTTGGTTTTGCGGCATCGGCCCAGGCCGCAGACTGAATCAGGCAATCAGGGAAGCCAACGTGACGACAGCCTTCATCACAGGTGCAACAAGCGGCATAGGGCGGGCCATGGCGATCGCACTGAGCGACGCCGGCTACGATGTCTATGCGGTCGGGCGCAGCCAGGCCGCGCTCAAGGCGTTGCAGGCCGAGCGATCCGGCATCGTGCCCATCGCCGTCGACGTGACCGATCGCGAGGCGCTGGAAGCTGTTCTGGCGGATCTGACCATCGACGTGCTGATCAACAATGCCGGGATCATGCCACCGTTGGGCAATTTCGCCGACATGAAAATCTCCGACATCGACACCACGCTGGAGGTCAACCTCAGCGCGGCAATCCTGCTTACCCGCCTCGTCGTTCGGCAGATGCGCGAGCGGCAGGCTGGCCACATCCTGTTCACCGGCTCCACCGCGGGCCACGCGGCATATTCCAACATTGCCGTCTATTCGGCCACCAAGGCGGCGATATCAGGCTTTGCCGCCGCGTTGCGCGCCGACCTCTCCCCATCAGGCGTCCGTGTCACCGAGATCGTCGCCGGCCGTGTCGAGACGCAGCTCTACCAGGACATCCTCGACGCAAAGGCGCGCGCGGCCATGTACGCCAGCAAAGTGGTGCAGCCGGATGACGTGGCCAGAATGGTGGTCGCGGTACTCGGCCTGCCCGCATGGGCCGACGTTACCCGTTTCGACATCATGCCGACATGGCCAACCTCGCCAAGCGGCACCAAGTAAGGAAAAACTGGAATGAAGGATCTTTCCGTTCTGATCGTAGGCGGCGGCGCTGGCCTCGGCGCGCTTTTGGCCAGGATGGCTGTAGAGGCCGGGGCTGCAAAGATCGGCATCATCGACATCAACCAGGACGCCGCCGAAGCCGCTCTCGCCCCGGCAAAGGCCAACGGCCTGCCGACAGCGACCGCCC
>NZ_RZQE01000236.1:0-8846 GCF_004022955.1 Mesorhizobium sp. M7A.F.Ca.US.002.01.1.1
CCTGCAATCTCGGGCTGACGCCGCTGGCCTCGGAAACCATCGTGCCGTTCTCGCTCGGCCTCGGCGGCAATTGCGTCACCATCTCCAATGCCGTTTGGGCCGGTATGGCGGCACACGGCGCCGAGGCCGACCTAGACCCGGCGCGCGCCGGTGCCGCACTTGGCGCGCTCATTCGCGAGCGCGCTGCGGCCGGTGGCGATCCGCTGCGCTTTGCCGTGGTGCATCCGCATTCCGGGCACAATTACGAATTGCGCTACTGGCTCGCCGCCTGCGGCATCGATCCGCGCCAAGAGATTGAGATCGTCATCGTGCCGCCGCCCTTCATGGCCGATGCGCTGGCCGCCGGCCGCATCGACGGCTACTGCGTCGGCGAACCCTGGAACAGCGCTGCGGTGGCCGCCGGCACCGGCCACATCGTCACCGTCAAGGCGCGGATATGGCGCAACAGCCCGGAGAAGGTGATCGGCGTGCGCAAGGCTTGGGCAGACGAAAACCCCGAGGCCTTGGCGGCGCTGCTGCGCGCGCTGCATCACTCGGCGCGCTGGTGCCAGGATCCGGCCAACCATGGCGAACTGGCCGGGGTAATGGCGCAGGCCGGCTTCCTCGGCCTGCCGCCGACCGTGCAGATGCCGATCCTGACCGGCCATCTCCAACTGGGCGGCGGTGCGGAGCGGACCATCGACGACTTCTTCCTCCCCTTCGATAAGGCGGCGAACTTTCCGTGGAAGAGCCATGCGCTGTGGTTCTACACGCAGATGGTGCGCTGGGGGCACGTGGCGCACACGCCTGAAAATCTCGCCATCGCCCGCGATTGCTACCGTCCCGACCTCTACCGTTCGGCGCTGAAGCCGCTCGGCGTCGCGCTTCCCGGCGCCAATTCGAAAGTCGAGGGTGCGCTCCAAATTGCCACCGCGGTCGGCGCGACAGGCGCCGGCCTTGTGCTCGGTCCGGACGGTTTCTTCGACGGTCAGATCTTCGATCCTGACGAGATCGATGCGTACATTACCGGCCAGAAATTTGCCGAGATTTAGGCCTGATCATTTCCGCGCCATCCTTGTGCATTGCACAAAAATTGTGCGCGCGATTGCCCTAATGAACAATCTTTGGCCTTCCGGCCATAGGGTTCAGTGCGCCGGCGATCAGCGCAGGCTGCTGATTTCATTGGCCTTTTTCACCTCTCTCAAAACTGGCACGGTTCCTGCTTTGAAATAGACAGGCCCTTTGCGGGTCACGGAACAGGCGTCCAATGGCGGGCGCCACAGGCAAAGCTGCCGCTCAGGTTCATGCGCGCTCCCGGTCACCCGGACGCGAAGACCTGGCTGGCGGCTTTTTTGTTTTGATCAACACGCAATCGACGACGCGGATCTCAAGCCGCGCCCAACCGGAGACGACGATGACGAAACGGATCAGGACTGGAACGACCCTCAAAGACATGACGCGCCGCGATTTTCTGGTCAGCAGCGCGATGACGGCCGGCCTGTTCGTGGCGGCCCGCAAGCTCTTCCCTTCCGGCGCCTATGCCGCGACCGCCACTCCGGAGGTCACCGGCGCCAAGCTGGGCTTCATTGCGCTCACCGATGCGGCCCCGCTGATGATCGCCAAGGAGAAGGGGCTGTTCGCCAAGTTCGGCATGCCTGACGTCGAGGTGCTCAAGCAGGCCTCCTGGGGTGCGACACGCGACAATCTGATGCTCGGCGGCGCGGCCAACGGCATCGACGGCGCCCATATCCTGACGCCGCTGCCTTACCTCATGCACACCGGCAAGGTGACGCAGAACAACCAGCCGATGCCGATGGCGATCGTGGCGCGGCTCAACTACGACTGCCAGGGCATTTCGGTCGCCCAGGAATATGCCGGCACCGGTGTCGGCCTCGACGCCTCGAAGCTGAAAGACGCCTTCGCCGCCAAGAAGGCGACCGGCAAGGAAATCAAAGCCGCCATGACCTTCCCGGGCGGAACCCATGATCTCTGGCTGCGCTATTGGCTGGCCGCCGGCGGCATCGATCCCGACAAGGACGTCTCGACCATCGTCGTACCGCCGCCGCAGATGGTGGCCAACATGAAGGTCGGCAATATGGACGTGTTCTGCGTCGGCGAGCCGTGGAACGAGCAACTCGTCCACCAGGGCGTCGGCTTCACCGCCGCCACGACAGGCGAATTGTGGAAGGGCCATCCCGAAAAGGCGCTCGGCCTGCGCGCCGAATTCATCGAGAAATATCCGAACGCCACCAAGGCGATCTTGATGGCCGTCATGGAAGCCCAGCAATGGTGCGAGGCCACCGAGAACAAGGACGAGATGGCCGCCATCATCGGCAAGCGGCAATGGATGAACGTGCCCGTCGCCGACATCATCGGCCGCCTCAAGGGCGACATCAACTATGGCAATGGCCGCGTCGCCAACGGCACCGATCTCTCCATGAAGTTCTGGAAGGGCGGCGTCTCTTATCCGTTCAAGAGCCATGATGCGTGGTTCCTTGCCGAGAACATCCGCTGGGGCAAGTTCGCGCCGACCACCGACATCAAGGCGCTGGTCGACCAGGTCAACCGCGAGGATCTGTGGCGCGAGGCGGCCAAGGATCTCGGCGTCGCGGCAGCCGACGTTCCGGCGTCGTCGTCGCGCGGCGTCGAGACCTTCTTCGACAGCAAGATTTTCGATCCGGCCAACCCGTCCGCCTATCTCGACAGCCTGAAGATCAAGGCATCGGCGTAGCCTGATCGCAAGCGGCGCGCATGCGCCGCTTGCGATCACTACCTGCCCCCAAGGAGTTTTCCCCAGACATGTCGATCCAGACTATCGAGGACACCAAGGTGAAGGCCTTTCCCGCCAAGCCGGCGGAGGTCATCGCCTTCACTGCCAAGGCACGGCGCCGCTTCGAGCCGCTCGCCATCGCCGGCAAACTGGCGAGTGCGCTGGTGCCGCCCATCATCGTCATCGCGCTGATGCTGGTCGTCTGGCAGATCGCCTGTTCGTCGCCGACATCGAGCCTGCCGCCGCCGACCCAGGTGTGGAACGAGGCTTACGACCTGATAGCGCATCCGTTCTTCGACAATGGCCCGCAGGATATAGGTCTGGCCTGGCGCGTGCTGATCTCGCTGCAGCGCGTCGCCGTCGGCTTCGGCCTGGCGGCGGTCGTCGGCGTCGCGCTCGGTGCGCTGGTCGGCCAGTCGATCTGGGCGATGCGCGGCCTCGACCCGGTGTTCCAGATCCTGCGCACGGTGCCGCCGCTGGCTTGGCTGCCGCTGTCGCTGGCGGCGTTCCGTGATTCCAGCCCGTCGGCGATCTTCGTCATCTTCATCACCTCGATCTGGCCAATCATCATCAACACCGCGGTCGGCGTGCGCAACATTCCCGAGGACTACCGCAACGTCTCGCGCATCCTGCGGCTCAACCAGTTCGAATTCTTCGTCAAGATCATGGTGCCGGCCGCCGCGCCTTACATCTTCACCGGCTTGAGGATCGGCATCGGCCTATCCTGGCTCGCCATCGTCGCCGCTGAAATGCTGACTGGCGGCGTCGGCATCGGCTTCTTCATCTGGGATGCGTGGAACTCGTCGCGGCTGCCCGACATCATCGTCGCGCTCGCCTATATCGGCGTCACCGGCTTCTGCCTCGACCGGCTGGTCGCGGCGGTCGGCGCCTTCGTCACCCGCGGCACAACAGCAAAGTGAGGAGAGGGGCGATGACGGCCTATCTGAAGCTCGACCATATCGACAAATCCTTCACGCGTGGTGCCCAGGTCAGCGAGGTGTTGAAGGACATCAGGCTGACCATCGACAAGGGCGAATTCGTCTCCATCATCGGCCATTCCGGCTGCGGCAAGTCGACCCTGCTCAATCTGATCGCCGGGCTGACCAAGGTGTCGGCCGGCGCCGTGCTGCTCGAGGACAAGGAGGTCGACAGCCCTGGACCGGAACGCGCCGTGGTGTTCCAGAACCACTCGCTGCTGCCGTGGCTGACCGTCTACGAAAACATCAACCTGGCGGTGTCGAAGGTCTTCGGACGTTCGAAGAGCAAAGTCGAGCGGCATGACTGGATCATGCGCAATCTCGACCTCGTGCAGATGGCGCATGCCAAGGACAAACGCCCGGCGGAAATCTCCGGGGGCATGAAGCAGCGCGTCGGTATCGCCCGGGCGCTGGCGATGGAGCCGAAGATCCTGCTGCTCGACGAGCCGTTCGGCGCGCTCGATGCGCTGACGCGGGCCCATCTGCAGGACGCGGTGATGGACATCCATTCCAGGCTCGGCTCGACGACGATCATGATCACCCATGACGTCGACGAGGCGGTGCTGCTCTCCGACCGCATCGTCATGATGACCAACGGTCCGGCGGCGACCATCGGCGAAGTGCTTGCCGTGCCGCTGGCGCGGCCGCGCCGGCGCGTCGAACTCTCTTCCGACCGGACCTTCCTGCGCTGCCGCGAGGCGGTTCTGAAGTTCCTCTACGAACGCCACCGCTTCGTCGAAGCCGCGGAGTAGCACCATGAGCGAAAGACTTGTCATCATCGGCAATGGCATGGCCCCCGGGCGCATGCTGGAGCACCTGCTGGAACAGGCTCCGGGCCGCTACACCGTCACCATCTTCAACGCCGAGCCGCGCGTCAATTACGACCGCATCATGCTGTCGCCGGTGCTGTCGGGCGAGAAGGCCTATGAGGAGATCATCATCCATGGCGACGGCTGGTACATCGCCAACAACATCACCCTCTACAAGGGCCATAAGATCGTTGCCATCGACCGGACGGCGAAGACCGTCACCTCGGATCACGGCGTCACCGAGCCCTACGACAAGCTCGTCATCGCCACCGGCTCGGTACCGTTCATCATTCCGGTGCCGGGCCATGACCTGCCGGGCGTGCTGACCTATCGCGATCTCGACGACGTGCAGGCGATGATGCTCGCTGCCCAGTCGCGGGCCAAGGCGGTGGTCATCGGCGGCGGCCTGCTGGGTCTGGAGGCGGCGGCGGGCCTCAACGCGCAAGGCATGGACGTCACCGTGCTGCATGTCATGCCGACTTTGATGGAGCGCCAGCTCGATCCGGCCGCCGGCTATCTCTTGCAGCGCGCGGTGGAGCAGCGCGGCATCAAGGTCATCACCAAGGCCAACACCCAGGCGATCACAGGCAACGGCAAGGTCGGGCAGGTGGAACTTGCTGACGGCACCATTATCCCAGCAACGCTTGTGGTGATGGCCGTCGGCATCCGGCCGAATTCGGCGCTGGCCAAACAGGCCGGCATCGCCGTTAACAGGGGCATCGTCGTCGATGCCGGCATGCGCAGCAACGATCCCGACATCTACGCGCTCGGCGAATGTGCCGAGGTCAACGGCCAGGTCTATGGCCTCGTCGCGCCGCTCTACGAGATGGCGCGCGTTGCAGCCAGCCAGCTTGCCGGCGACGAAGCGGCGGCCTTCGTCCATATGGACACGCCGACCAAGCTCAAGGTCACCGGAATCGAACTGTTCTCGCTCGGAGACTTCGCCGATGGTGACGACCGCCAGGAGATCGTGCTGCGCGATGCTTCGGCCGGCGTCTACAAGCGGCTGGTGCTGAAGGACGACCGCATCATCGGCACCGTGCTCTATGGCGAGACGGCCGACGGCGCCTGGTTCAACGACCTGAAGAAGAAGCAGACCGACATATCGGAGATGCGCGATACGCTTATCTTCGGCCAGTCCTACCAGGGGGGTGCCCCGCTGGACCCTATGGCGGCCGTTGCAGCCTTGCCGGATGATGCGGAGATCTGCGGCTGCAACGGCGTTTGCAAGGGAAAGATCACCGGCGCGATCACGGCCAAGGGCCTGACCTCGCTCGACGACGTGCGCGCCCATACCAAGGCCTCGGCCTCCTGCGGCTCCTGTACCGGGCTGGTCGAGAAGCTGATGGTGCTGACCATCGGCGACAAATACAATCCAGCGGCGGTGCAGCCGATGTGCGGCTGCACGACGCTCGGCCATGACGAGGTCCGCCGGCTGATCATCGCCAAGCGCCTGAAGACCATTCCCGCCGTCATGCAGGAACTGGAATGGACGACCTCCTGCGGCTGCGCCAAATGCCGGCCGGCGCTCAATTACTATCTCGTCTGCGACTGGCCGGACGACTACGCCGACGACTACCAGTCGCGCTTCATCAACGAGCGCGTCCACGCCAACATCCAGAAGGATGGCACCTATTCGGTGGTGCCGCGCATGTGGGGCGGGGTGACCAATGCCGCTGAACTGCGCGCCATCGCCGACGTTGTCGACAAGTTTGAAATCCCGATGGTCAAGGTCACCGGCGGCCAGCGCATCGACATGCTCGGCATCCGCAAGGAAGACCTGCCGGCGGTGTGGGCCGATCTCGGCCAGGCCGGCTTCGTCTCCGGCCACGCCTATGCCAAGGGGTTGCGCACGGTGAAGACCTGCGTCGGCTCGGACTGGTGCCGCTTCGGCACGCAGGATTCGACGGGCCTCGGCATCCGCATCGAAAAATTCATGTGGGGCTCGTGGACGCCGGCCAAGGTCAAGATGGCGGTGTCGGGCTGTCCGCGCAACTGCGCCGAGGCGACCTGCAAGGATGTCGGCGTCATCTGCGTCGACTCCGGTTACGAGATCCATTTTGCCGGTGCGGCCGGCCTCGACATCAAGGGCACCGAAGTACTCGGGCTTGTGAAGACTGAGGACGAGGCGCTGGAGCATATCGTGGCGCTGACGCAGATGTACCGCGAGCAGGGCCGCTACCTCGAGCGCATCTACAAATGGGCCAAGCGCATCGGCATCCCCGAGATCAAGCGCCAGATCATGGACGATGGCGACAAGCGCAAGGCCTATTACGAGCGCTTCGTCTTCAGCCAGAAATTCGCCCAGGTCGACCCGTGGTCGGAACGCGTTTCCGGCAAGGACAAGCACGAATTCCGGCCAATGGCTTCGGTCGGTTTTGCGCAGGCGGCGGAGTGAGCGTCATGAACTGGATATCGATAGGCTCTCTCTCCGACATCCCTCGCCGCGGCGCGCGCTGCGTCGCCACGCCGGAAGGAAAAATCGCGGTCTTCCGCACCCAGGACGATCAGGTCTACGCTATCGACGATCATTGCCCGCACAGAGGCGGACCGCTCAGCCAGGGCATCGTGCACGGCACGGCGGTGACCTGTCCCTTGCACAATTGGGTGATTTCGCTGGAAACGGGCAAGGCGCTCGGCGCCGACGAGGGCGCGGTGCGCACCATTCCGGTGCGGATCGAAGGCGAGCATCTGTTCATTGCGCTGGAAGCGCTGGCCAGCCGCGCGGCTTGACCCCATGGAGATCGATGAAGCGCGCGAGGTGAGGACCACCTGCCCCTATTGCGGGGTGGGCTGCGGCGTGCTGGCGAAGGTCGCCGCGGACGGGCAAGTGTCCGTGCGCGGCGACCCCGACCACCCGGCCAATTTCGGCCGGCTCTGCTCCAAGGGCTCGGCACTGGCCGAGACCATCGATCTCGACGGCAGGCTGCTTCATCCGGAGATCCACGGCCGCCGCGCCGGCTGGGACGAGGCGCTCGACCTCGTCGCCTCGACCTTCTCGCAAACCATTGCCGAGCACGGGCCCGATGCGGTCGCCTTCTATGTCTCCGGCCAGTTGCTGACCGAGGACTACTACGTCGCCAACAAGCTGATGAAGGGCTTTGTCGGCTCCGCCAACATCGACACCAATTCGCGCCTGTGCATGGCCTCTTCGGTCGCCGGCCACCGCCGCGCTTTCGGCTCCGACACCGTGCCCGGAACCTATGATGATCTGGAGCTTGCCGACCTGATCGTGCTGGTCGGCTCCAATCTCGCCTGGTGCCATCCGGTGCTCTACCAGCGCATCGCGGCTGCCCGGGAAAAGCGGCCGGAGATGAAGATCGTGCTGGTCGACCCGCGTCGCACCATGACCGCTGACATTGCCGATATGCATCTGGCGATCGCGCCGGATGGCGACATCGCTTTGTTCACTGGCCTGCTCGCCTATCTCGGCCAGCACAATGCGCTCGACCGCACCTATATCACGACGCACACGACGGGCTTCGGGCAAGCGCTTTTCGCCGCCTCCGCGCTGGACCTGGCTGGCGTCGCTGCTGCCACGGGCCTGAGCGAGGACGAGCTTGACCGGTTCTACAGCCTGTTCGCGGCGACCTCCAAGACCGTGACCGTCTACAGCCAAGGGGTGAACCAGTCGTCTTCGGGCACCGACAAGGTCAATGCCATCATCAACTGCCATTTGGCCACCGGCCGCATCGGCAAGCCAGGGGCAGGGCCGTTTTCGGTGACCGGCCAGCCCAACGCCATGGGCGGGCGCGAGGTCGGCGGCATGGCCAACATGCTGGCCGCCCATATGGAGATCGAAAACCCCGATCATCGCGACCGCGTGCAGCGCTTCTGGAACGCGCCGGCCGTTGCCGGAAAGCCCGGCCTGAAGGCAGTCGAGATGTTCAAGGCGGTTGCCGACGGGCACATCAAAGCGCTGTGGATCATGGCCACCAACCCGGTCGATTCGATGCCGGACGCCGATGCCGTCGAAGCGGCGATCAAGGCGTGCCCGTTCGTGGTGGTGTCGGACGTGCTGGCCCGGACCGATACCGTCCGCCACGCCCATGTCCGGCTGCCCGCCGCCGCCTGGGGCGAGAAGGATGGCACCGTCACCAATTCCGAACGCCGTGTGTCGCGCCAGCGCGCGTTTTTGCGCGTGCCCGGAGATGCGCTGCCTGACTGGCGGATTATTGCCGAGGTGGGCAAACGGATGGGGTTTGGTGAGGCGTTTTCCTACGCGTCGCCGGCGGAGGTGTTTGCCGAGCATGCCGCGCTGTCGGGGTTCGAGAATGATGGTGCGCGGGATTTCGACATCGGGGCTTATGC
>NZ_RZQE01000237.1:0-8839 GCF_004022955.1 Mesorhizobium sp. M7A.F.Ca.US.002.01.1.1
TTTCCTTGATGTTCATGGGGTCGGTCCTGACCTCGCGCGGCGAGATAGCGCAATCGACCATCAAGGCGCTCGCGGCCGCCTATGGCAATATCGGCTATATGGGACCGGGCCTGGCATTGCTGGCCTTCGGCGAGGAGGCGGCTGTGCCGGTCGCCTTGATCTTCTGTTTCGAGAACATCATGCATTTCGCCATCGCGCCCATGATGATGGCGCTGTCTGGCGACGAGAAGACCACTCCTCTCCGGCTTGCGCTCGGCGTCGTGCGCAAGATCGTGCTGCATCCGTTCATCATCGCAACCACCCTGGGTGTCGGCGCCGCCTATATCGGCTTTCGACCGCCCGTGCCGGTGGAGCGATTTCTAGAATATCTTTCCCGTGCGGCCGCACCTTGCGCGCTGTTTGCCATGGGCGTCACGCTGGCGCTCAGGCCGCTCAATCGCGTCCCGCATGAGATGGTTCCGATCGCCGCGCTGAAGCTGATCCTGCACCCGTTGCTCTGTTATGTCGTGCTGAGCTGGATCGGCAATTTCTCTGAGACATGGGTCTTCTCGGCGGTGCTTCTGGCCGCATTGCCGACCGCCACGAACGTCTTCGTCATCGCCCAGCAGTATGGCGTCTGGGTACAGCGAGCGTCGGCCAGTGTGCTGATCACTACCTGCCTGTCGGTCGTGACCGTTACCGGGCTGCTCTACCTGATCCGGCACAATATCCTAGCGCCGGACCTGTTTCCCTAACCCGCCGGCAAGCGCGGCAAAACCGCTGCCGGGACGAAGCCCCTCGCGCATGAAAAAAGCCCGAAGCGGCGCGAAGCCTCCGAGCACGCCGAGCCCGGCAACGCGGGCCATCTGCGCCGGCAGCATGTCGGAAAGCAGCGACATGTTGAGCAGGTTGACCGCGCTGCTGCGCGCCAGAATGTCGGGGCGGCGCTTGAAATCGTAGGCTGCAAGCGCCTTGGCTGCGCCCGGATCGGATAGATTTTCACAAGCGATTCCAATTAGATCGTCGACGTCTCTGATGCCGAGGTTGAGGCCTTGCGCACCGATCGGCGGAAACACATGGGCGGCTTCGCCGACCAGCGCCACCCGATCCCTTGCGAAACGCAGCGGCGTCACCGCCGATAGCGGGTAGATCTGCCGGCCCGGCTCGACAGCCACCCGGCCCAGCATCGACTGCATCTGCTGTTCGACCCGCTGAGAAAGTGTCGCATCGTCCAGCGCGGCGAGCTCGGTCGCGGTCTCGGGCTTGACCACCCAGACCAGGCTGGAGCGATTGCCGGGCAGCGGGACCTGCGTGAACGGACCGGTCTCGGTGTGGAATTCGGTCGAGGTGAAGGCGTGGTCGCCGCTATGGCCGAAATTGAGGACGAGAGCTGCCTGCGGATAGGAGCGGGCCGAAGTCGAGATGCCGGCTGCCTGGCGCGCCGGTGACAACCGCCCATCGGCGGCGACCGCCAGCGCTGCGTCGACCGTGCTGCCGTCGGCGAGGCCGGCACGGACGTGCTCGGCATCGAGATGCCAGTTCGCCACCATCGACCTCAGCCAGTCGATGCCGGGATGCGCAGCAACGGCGCCGGCGAGTGCCGGGGTGAGGACGCTGTTGGGAAGGTTCAGCCCGAATTCATCCTCGTCGATCTCGCTGGCACGGAAGGTGACGACCGGGCTGCGGATCAGCCGGCTGGTGGCGTCGACGATGCGCATCACTTTCAGAGGCGCCGCCTTGGATATGACGGCTTCGAGCACGCCGAGCCGGTCGAGCACTTTCAAGGCAGGGTTCATCAGGGCCGTCGTGCGACCATCGGGGGCGGTGGCCTCCGGCCCGACCAGTGTCACCGGGAAACCTTCGGCGGCAAAACCCAGTGCCGCGATCAGCCCTGCCGGCCCCGTGCCGGCAACCAGTATCCGCGCAGTTTGCTGATGCTCCAAGATCGGCTTCCGGCTTGCAATGCGAGGCGGTCCACCCGACCTGCCGTTCGATCAGCATATAGGTCAGATCATGCCGCTTGATCAACGCGGCGATTCGGCCCATTCGGATGTCATGACCGGCCAGCAGGACGACTTCAGCCATCTCGACCGCGCCGGCCGCGCCATGGCCGGCATCGCGCGCAATCCCCGGGTCACGGTAAACGTCGTTGTCGGCGCTTGCATCCTGCTTGCATGGCTGTCTCTTGCGGCGATGGCAATCCGCGGGGCTGAAACAGGGATTGCGGGCGTCGGCGCCCCTGGCGACACGATCCTTCGCAGCCTGCCGCAACTGCCGCTGCCCTATTTCCTGGAACGGTTCTTTGTGCTGTGCCTCTCACCGGTGCCTTTGGACGCAGGTCTCGGCTTGCAGGCCGGCGCGCTCGTTTCGATGTGGTTCCTGATGGCGATCGCGACGATGCTGCCTTCGGCGGCGCCGATGATACGCACCTATTGCGAGATCGCTGACACGGCACGCATCAAGGGCGAACCGGTCGTTCACCCGCTGCTGCTGGTCGCCGGCTATCTCAGCGTCTGGCTCGCCGCTTCAATTGCGTTCGCGGCGCTGACCTTGGCCGTCCATGCATTCGCTTCGTCAGCCGGGATGCTCGATCCGGTCGTCGGCATTGCCGGTGCGCTCGCTCTGCTGATTGCCGGCCTCTACCAGTTCAGCGGCTTGAAGGAAGCTTGCCTGAAGAAATGCAGGAACCCGTTCTCGATCCTTTTCGCGAGCTGGAGCGCAAGGCCCCTTAACATCTTTCGGCTCGGTGCCGCGCAAGGTCTGTGGTGTCTGGGCTGCTGCTGGGCCTTGATGCTGGTGATGTTCGCCGTTGGCGTCATGAACGTTTTCTGGATGGCGTTGATCGGCCTGTTCACCCTGATCGAAAAACAAACGGCCAGCAGGGTTCCAACCCGGCTGGCCGGTGCGATACTGCTTGTCTGGGCAGCCGCGCTGCTAGTAGTCTCGCTGTGAGTGGGGGAAAATCGATGGCAGACCAGAGCTGGGCGATGAAGGGAGAGCTCGTACTCTCCTGCAATTGCACGGTTTTTTGCCCTTGCGTGCTCTCGCTTGGCAATCATCCGCCGACCGAAGGCTATTGCCAGACATGGGCCGGGTTTCGCATCGATGCCGGCCATTTCGGTGAGGTCGATCTGTCCGGGCTCAATCTTGGGCTGATCATGGAAATCCCAGGCTATATGAGCCGCGGCAACTGGACCGCGGGCCTGTTCATCGACAGCCGCGCCTCTGTCTATGCGGTCAAGGCGCTGACAAAGATCTTCACGGGCAAGGCAGGTGGAACCACATCGCTGCTCTCAATCCTCGTCGGCAAATTCCTCGGTGTCGAGCAGGTGCCGATCACCTATGAGACGCGTGACAAAACGCGTATCTTCCAGATACCCAGGATTATCGACGGAGCGGTCACACCCATCCAAGGCAAGGACCGTGACAAGGATACGGTGATCAGCAATTCGGAATACTGGATCGCGCCCGAGATCATCGTGGCCAGGTCCGACAAGAGCAAGATGCGGGCTTTTGGCCGCAACTGGAATTTCGCCGGCCGTTCGGCCGAAATCTGCAAGCTGGATTGGCGGGGCCCGTGAGCAAGAACACAACGGCCAGGAATTTGGCAGCACGAAAAGCCGCCAAAAAGATCACGGACCGGATTCCGCGCCCGAAGAAGAAGGTCACCTGGCCGCAGGCGAGGGCGTTCTCCGTCCACCTTTTGACCGCCTCGGGGTCGTTCCTGGCCTTCCTGTCGCTCGTGGCGGCAAGTGAAGAGCGCTGGACCGCAATGTTCTGGTGGCTCGGGCTGGCCCTGTTCGTCGACGGCATCGATGGGCCGATCGCCAGAAAACTCGAGGTCAAGGAGATCCTGCCGACATGGTCGGGCGAACTGCTCGACAACATCATCGACTACGTGACCTACGTGCTGATCCCGGCCTTCGCGCTCTATCAGCGCGGCTTCATGGGCGAGGGCCTGTCATTCCTGTCGGCGGCGATCATCGTCGTTTCCAGCGCCATCTACTATGCCGACACCGGCATGAAGACGAAGGAGAATTTCTTCAAGGGATTCCCGGTGGTCTGGAACATGGTGGTGTTCACCCTGTTCGTCATCGAGCCCGGACAATGGGTTTCGTTCGCGGTGGTGGTGGTGGCCGGCGTCCTGACTTTCGTGCCGATCAACTTCATCCACCCGGTGCGGGTGGTGCGGCTGCGGCGCATCAACCTTGGGATGACCCTGTTGTGGTGCGCTTTCGGCGCGCTTGCCCTGGCCCAAGCGGCGCTCGCCGCCTTCTACGATCAGATCGGCGTGCTGGGCGAGCAGGTCAGCACCTTCACCAAGATCGGCATCACCATCACCGGGCTTTATCTTGCCTGCATCGGTGGCATCATGCAGTTCTTTCCCAATCTCGGTGGCAAAAAGGCCTGATCGGCCACTCCCACAGGGAGCCTGGCCCCACAAGCCTAGCCCACAGGAAGCCTAGCAATGTCCAAAGCGATCCGCATTCATGCCAATGGCGGCCCGGAAGTTCTGACCTATGAGGACACTGATCCCGGCCAGCCGGGATCCGGGCAGATCCTGGTCCGGCACACCGCGATCGGCCTCAATTTCATCGATGTCTACCATCGCTCCGGTCTCTATCCGCCACCCGGCGGCTTCCCGCTCGTGCCAGGCAGCGAAGCCGCCGGCGTGGTGCTGGAGGTCGGCCATGGCGTCGACTGGCTGAATCCGGGCGATCGCATCGCCTATGCCGTGACGACGGGGGCTTACGCGCAAGAACGCGTCATCGATGCCAGCCGCGTGGTCAAGGTTCCGGATGGCATCAGCGACGAACAGGCCGCAGCGATGATGCTGAAGGGCATGACCGCGGAATATCTGCTGCGGCGGACGTTCAAGGTGAAGGCCGGCGACACGATCCTGTTCCATGCCGCTGCAGGCGGCGTCGGCCTGATCCTCGGCCAATGGGCAAAACATCTCGGCGCCACCGTCATCGGCACCGCCAGCTCGTCCGACAAGATCGAGCTCGCCAGGGCGCATGGTTTCGATCACGTCATCAACTACAAGGAACAAGATTTCGTCGCCGGCGTCGCCGCCATCACCGGCGGCAAAAAATGCGATGTCGTCTACGATTCGGTCGGCAACGACACGTTTCCGGCTTCGCTCGACTGCCTGCGGCCGCTCGGCATGTTCGTCAGCTTTGGCCAGTCCTCGGGACCTATACCGCCGTTCAGCATGTCGTTGCTGGCACAGAAGGGCTCGTTGTTCGCAACAAGGCCGACACTGTTCGTCTACAACGCAAAACGCGAGGACCTCGACGCTTCTGCTGCCGCCCTGTTCGAGGTCGTGCTCAGCGGCGCGGTCGAGATCCAGATCAACCAGCGCTACGCGCTGAAGGACGCCGGCAAGGCGCATTCCGACCTCGAGGGCCGCAGGACCACAGGGACGACCATTCTCATCCCTTAGTTCGTTCTGCCTTGCTATCCCTTGAATTTCCGCTGAAATTCTTGAAGCTCTTTCAAGACGTGTGCCGCTTTCCGATGAGAGCCGGCCGCGCCTACCATGCCTGCGGGAACACAGAACATGTCTGGCTAACCAGATGGGAGGCACTGTGAGTGCAAATCAGGACGGCACGAACCTGCTTGAGGTGCGTGGCCTCACCAAGATATTCGGCACGCTGACGGCGTGCGATCATATCGATCTCGACATCGCCAGGGGTGAGATCCACGCCTTGCTCGGCGAAAACGGCGCCGGCAAGTCGACGCTGGTCAAGATGCTGTTCGGCTCGCTGGAGCCCAATGCCGGCGAGATCTTCTGGAACGGTCAGGCCGTCAGGATTTCCAGCCCGGGCGTCGCGAAAAAGCTCGGCATCGGCATGGTGTTCCAGCATTTTTCGCTGTTCGAGGCGCTGACCGCGGCCGAAAACATCGCGCTGTCGCTGGATGACGGCTCACCGATCAGCAGCATCGCTGCGAAGGCGAGGGCGCTTTCCTTCAGTTATGGCCTGCCGCTCGACCCTGAATCGCTGGTCGGCGACCTGTCGGTGGGCGAGCGCCAGCGCATCGAAATCATCCGCTGCCTGCTGCAGACGCCGCAGCTCATCATCCTGGACGAACCGACCTCGGTGTTGACGCCGCAGGAAGCCGACAAGCTGTTCGAGACGCTGGAGCGCCTGCGCTCGGAAGGCAAATCCATCCTCTACATCTCGCACCGGCTCGAAGAGGTCAAACGCATCTGCGACCGCGCCACCGTGCTGCGCCACGGCAAGGTGGTCGGCCATTGCAATCCGCGTGAGGAAACAGCCTCTTCGCTGGCGCGAATGATGGTCGGCAACGAGGTGCAGGCCGTGGTGCGCGCGCCGGTCGAGGGCATCGACAAGGCGCAGCCGCTGCTCGAAATCCGCAATCTCAGCCGCCAACCGGCAACGCCGTTCTCGATCCCGCTCAGGGGCATCAACCTGAACGTCCGCGCCGGGGAGGTGATCGGCATCGCCGGCGTCGCCGGCAATGGTCAGGGCGAGTTCTTCGAATCCGTTTCAGGCGAAGTGCTGCAGCAGGATGCCGCCTCGGTGCGCATTCGCGGCAAGGATTCGGGAAGCCTCACCATCACCGGACGGCGCCTGCTGGGCGCTGCTTTCGTGCCGGAGGAGCGCCTCGGCCACGGTGCCGCACCGCGCATGAAGCTTTCCGAAAACCTGCTGCTGTCGCGCCATGCCACCGACGGCAAGGCGTTCGTCGGTTCCGGCGGAATGGTCAAGAGCGCCGCCATCCAGGCCGCGTCCCAACGCATCATCGAGGCGATGGACGTGCGCAAGAGCGCGCCGGATCCGGAGGCCGCGGCTCTTTCGGGCGGCAATCTGCAGAAATTCATCGTCGGCCGCGAACTCGACCGCCGGCCAAGCGTCATGGTGGTGAACCAGCCGACCTGGGGCGTCGATGCGGGCGCTGCCGCCCACATCCGCCAGGCCTTGATCGAGTTGTCGCGCAGCGGATCGGCGGTGCTGGTGATCAGCCAGGATCTCGACGAGCTGTTCGAGATCTCGGATGCGATCGCCGTCATGCACAATGGCGAGTTGTCGAAGCCGATACCGATCGCCGAGGCGACCTTCGAGAAGGTCGGCTTGCTGATGGGTGGCGCCGAACCCGGTCACGCCGAACACACGTTGGAGACGGCATGATGCGCCTCGAACTCGTCAAACGCCCGCAGCGTTCCATGCTGTTTTCGGCCCTGTCGCCGTTCATCGCCTTCGCGCTGACCATCATTGCCGGGGCCGTCATGTTCGCGCTGCTCGGCGTCAATCCGCTGACTGCGTTCAACATCTATTTCATCGAGCCGATCAGCCAAGTCTGGCAGTTGCATGAGCTGGCGATCAAGGCCGCGCCGCTCATCCTGATCGCCGTCGGCCTGTCGGTTTGCTACAAGGCCAACATCTGGAACATCGGCGCCGAAGGCCAGTTCATCCTCGGCGGCATCGTTGGCTCGATGCTTCCAGTACTGTTTCCGCAGTTCGAAGGCCCGCTGGTGCTGCCGTTGATGCTGTTGCTCGGCATGGTCGGAGGTGCGGCCTATGCGGCGATCCCGGCTCTGCTCAAGACGCGCTTCGGCACCAACGAGATCCTGACCAGCCTGATGCTGGTCTATGTCGCGCAACTCTTCCTCGACTGGCTGGTGCGCGGACCGTGGCGCGATCCGCAGGGCCATGGCTTCCCGCAGACCATCCAGTTCAACGATTCGGCCGTGTTGCCGGAACTGATGCCGGATGCCGGACGGGCAAACTGGGGTTTTGTCTTCGCGCTGGTCGCCGCGGTGCTGGTCTGGATCCTGATGAGCCGCATGCTGAAAGGTTTCGAGGTGCGCGTGCTGGGCTCGAGCCCGCGGGCAGGACGCTTCGCCGGCTTCGGCCTCAACCGGATGGTGTTCTTTGCCTTCCTGCTGTCGGGCGCGCTGGCGGGACTTGCCGGTATCTCGGAGGTCTCGGGCGCCATCGGTCAGCTGCAGCCCGTCATTTCGCCGGGCTACGGCTTCACCGCCATCATCGTGGCGTTCCTCGGCCGTCTCAACCCGCTTGGCATCGTTGCCGCCGGACTGGTGCTGGCACTGACCTATCTCGGCGGCGAAGCAGTGCAGAGCGCGCTCGGCATCTCCGACAAGGTGGCGCGGGTGTTCCAGGGCATGCTTTTGTTCTTCGTGCTCGGCTGCGACACGCTCATCCATTACCGCATACGCCTGGTCGGCCTGGCGCTGACCAAACCGGAAGGCGTGGCCAAACTCGAAGCCGCACCGAAGCTGAAGGAAGCCCGTTGATGGACATCACCGTAAACATCCTTCTGACCATCGCCACCGCGGCAACGCCGCTGCTGATCGCGGCAATCGGTGAGCTGGTGGTCGAGCGCTCCGGCGTACTCAATCTCGGCGTCGAAGGCATGATGATCATGGGCGCCGTCGGCGGCTTCGGCGCAACCTATCTCACCGGATCGCCCTGGATCGGCCTTTTGGCGGCCATTGCCATGGGCGCGGTGTTCTCGCTGCTGTTTGCCGTCATGACGCTGTCGCTGGCCACCAATCAGGTGGCGACCGGCCTGTCGCTGACGCTGCTCGGCCTTGGCCTGTCCGGCATGATGGGCACCAGCTTCGTCGGCCAGCCCGGCGAAAGGCTGCCCAACCTCGACATTCCCGGCCTGACGGAAATCCCTGTGGTCGGCAGGCTGCTGTTTGGCCAGGATCCGATCTTCTACATTTCGATCGCGCTGACCGCCGCCGTCATGTGGTTCCTGTTCAAGACCCGCACCGGGCTGACGCTGCGTTCGATCGGCGACAGCCACACCTCGGCGCATGCGCTTGGCATCAAGGTCATCCGCTACCGATACCTCGCGGTCATCT
>NZ_RZQE01000238.1:0-8789 GCF_004022955.1 Mesorhizobium sp. M7A.F.Ca.US.002.01.1.1
GCCTTTATCTGGGGGTGCGGCGCATCTCGCGGCAAGCCGACGGCAAGTTGGTTTTTGACGGCACGGGGCAAATGGTCGACGCCGCGATCGAGATGGTCCGCTTCGACGAGTCGAAGCTGCTCGATCGCATGGCAACCGCGGGAGAATTGACGCCGGAGTTGATGACCAGGGTCGCACGCATGATCGCGGGCTACCACCGTTCCGCGCCGACAATCCACAATGGCAGCGGCTCATCCAATCTGGCCAGTGTGCTCGACATCAATGAAGCCGGCTTTGCCACCAGCCATGTTTTCGCAAAAGCAGAGGTCACGAGCTTTGCCAAGGCCTTCCGCACGACCCTCCACCGGTATTCGGAATTGCTCGACCGCCGGGAAGCCGCGGGCAAGGTCCGCCGATGCCATGGCGATCTGCATCTGCGCAACATCTGCCTTTTCGATGGCGAGCCCCGCCTCTTCGATTGCATCGAATTCAACGACCAGATCGCCAGCATCGACATTCTGTACGACCTTGCCTTCCTGCTGATGGACCTTTGGCATTGCGGTTTTCCGAAGCTCGCCAATCTTGTGATGAACCGCTATCTCGACGAAGCCGACGACGAGGATGGGTTCGTCCTGCTGCCCTTCTTCATGGCGGTGCGGGCCGCAGTGCGCGCCCATGTCACCGCAACACAGGTCGAGGAAGGCAGCGCCGATTCCGATCGACTGGCTGCCGAGGCCAGATCCTATTTCGACCTTGCCCATACACTTCTCCAGGAAACATCGCCGCAGCTCGTTGCCATCGGCGGCCTGAGCGGCTCGGGCAAGACGACCGCTGCGGAGGCGCTGGCCGCCCATGTCGGTGCGCCGCCCGGGGCCCGCGTTGTCGAAAGCGACCGTATCCGCAAGGCCATGCACGGTGTGCCGGCCGAAACGCGGCTGCCGGACAAAGCTTATCGGCCGGAGGTATCGGACCGTGTCTATCGCGACATGGCATGGCGGGCCTGCCTGATCCTTGCGGAGGGCGGTTCGGTTGTCGCTGACGCTGTGTTTGACAGGCCTACCGATCGCGACCGTATCGAGAAGGCGGCAAGCGTCAGGGGTGTGGCTTTCGCCGGGTTCTGGTTGGAAGCGGACCCGCTTGTTCTGTGGCAACGGGTCAGTGATCGCAAGGGCGGCCCTTCCGACGCCACCATAGATATCCTTTCACGGCAATTGCAGCGAAACGCCGCCCAAACGAGCTGGCGCAGGATCAATGCCGATCGGAAGCTTGCCGACTTAGTCACAGAGCTGAGAAGGTTTTCCGACAGCGATGCGTCCGACACCCTGCGCACGGCCTCCTGAAAGGTACGGCAGATGATCGCCCTTAGTGCAGTTGGAGCCTAGCCTCGACAAGGCCGGGCTCGTCCGGAAGATGGGCGATCGAGAAGCCGAATTCGCGGCACATGGTCAGCATCGTCCTGTTCTCGCTGAGCAAGATGCCTTCTATCCATCCGATCCCGTCGGCCTTTGCATAGGCGACGATCTGCCTTAGCAATTCCCAGCCCAGACCGTGACCCTGCAAGTCCGTGCGAACCAGCAAGGCGTATTCGGCAACGGAGCGGTCCGGATCACAGGAAAGCCGGCTGATGCCCGCCAAGGCGCCGGTGCTTGTCTCCAGAGCGACGAAGGCCATGTTGCGGTCATAGTCGAGCTGGGTGAACCGCTTCAGCATCTGGTCGGAGAAACTCTTTCGCGGCGACAGGAATCGCAAGCGCAGATCGTCCGGTGAAATCCTGGCAAGGAATTCGGGATAGAGCGCGATGTCGGCCGGCTTGATCGGCCGGATGTGATAATGCGTGCCGCCTCCCGCAAACGCCTTGTCCCAACCCGACGGATAAGGCCTGATGGCAAGTGCGGGGTTCGGCCCGGCCTCTTCCACGCGTCCCGGCTCGATTTCGATGCGAGCGTCGAGCGCAATCACGCCCTCGGCGTCGGCCAGCAGCGGATTGATGTCCACCGCAACGAGGCAGGAAAAGTCGACGATCATCTGCGACAGGCCGTTGAGTGCAGCAACGATCGACTGCCGATCGGCCGGCTTGCGATCGCGGAACCCGGCAAGCAGGCGGCCGATCCGCGTTTGCCCGATCAGGTCGCCGGCAAGGACGTCGTCGAGCGGCGGCAATGCGATCGCTGTATCGTCCATAACTTCGACCGCGACGCCACCGGCTCCAAACAGGATGGCCGGCCCGAAGATCGGATCCTGGCTCATGCCGAGGATGAGTTCCTGTGCCTGTTTTCGCACCACCATCGGCTGAACGGCATAGCCTTCAACATCGGCTTGCGGTGCGTGGCTGCGCACGCGCGCCTCGATTGCGCGTGCTGCAGCGCCAGCAGCAGCGGCATCGGCGATGTTTAGCACCACCCCGCCAATGTCCGATTTGTGCGAGATCGCCTTGGACAGCAGCTTGACAACGATCCGTTCGGACGTTTTGAGGAGCCGCGAGGCTGCCACTTCCGCTTCGGCAGGAGTTTTGGCGACGACCGTCTCGGGCACCGGGATGCCGTAGGCGGAAATTGCTGCCTTGGCTTCGGGCTCGGTCAGCATTCGCCGCCCCTCCCTCGCGACCTCCCTGAAAATGGCGAGCACGGCTTCCCGATCGCTCGTGACGTCCTCGCTGCGGCTCGACGGTGTGCGCATCAATGCCCGCTGGGCACGCGACCAATCGCTGAGGTAGGCGACGGCCATTGCCGCGTCAGCCGGCGTTTCGAAACTGGCAATGCCGGCATCCTGAAGGATTTGCCGCCCGGGGCGCGCCGTATGCTCCCCGAGCCAGCAGGTCAGGACCGGTTTGCCGGCGATCATCCCTTCCCTTGCGAGTTCCGTAACCGCGCTTGCCGCGGCAAGCGGCGAACCCAGCCCCGTTGGACAATTCATCACCAGGACGACGTCCGTTCCGGGGTCTGCCGCCACGGCTTCGACGGCCACCTTGTAGCGCTCAGGCGGGGCGTCACCGATGATGTCGACCGGATTGGCGTGCGACCATGTCGGCGGCAATACGGCGTTCAGGCGTTCGATGGTGGCGGGCGACAGCGCGGCCAGTTCCCCTTGCCCATCGATTAGCTGATCAATGGCCAATACCCCTGCCCCGCCGCCATTGGTGACGATGCCGACACGGGCCCGTTTGAGCGGAGTGAAGCGGGCGATCGTCTCTGCGGCATCAAACAGCTCGGTCAGGCCTTTGACGCGCAGGATGCCTGCGCGCAGCAATGCCGCATCGACGACACGGTCCGCCCCCGACAGCGCGCCGGTGTGGGTCGCTGCCGCCCTGGCCGATTGCTCGTGCCGACCGGATTTTATCGCGATCACCGGTTTGACCCGTGCCGCCGCACGGGCGGCCGAGATGAACTTGCGGGGATTGGGAATAGTTTCGAGATACATCACGATGGCGCGCGTGTGCATGTCGCCCGCCAGCATATCGATGCAATCTCCCACGTCGACATCCGCCATGTCACCCAGGGAGACGATTTGCGAGAAGCCGACATTGTTGTCGGCCGCCCAGTCGATCAGCGACGTGGCAATGGCGCCGGATTGCGACAGCAGCGCGATGTTGCCAGGCTCGGCGGCCATATGCGCAAATCCGGCATTGAGCTTCAGTGGCGGGATCATCAGCCCGACCGTGTTCGGTCCGATGATGCGGAAAAGATTGGGCTTGGCGGCGTCGAGCATGGCCTGACGCAGGCCGTTCTCGCGCGTAAGTCCGGCGGTGATCACGACTGCCGCTCGCGTGCCCTTGTCGCCGAGCTCGCGCACGATGCCGGGAACCGTCTCCGGCGGCGTCACGATGACACCGAGGTCGGGAATGCCTGGCAGGTCGGCCGCCTTCGCGTAGCAGCGTCGACCAGCCACCTGCGAATGTTTCGGGTTGACCGGCCAGATCTCGCCTTCGAAGCCGCCATTGACGATGTTGTCGAAGACGACACGGCCGACCGACCCGTCGCGCACCGATGCCCCGAACACGGCAACCGACTTCGGAGCGAACGCATGATCGAGATTTCGGATCGTCACCCCTAATGTCTCCTGTTCATGGCGATCATCGCCAGTCGATCTTGCCCGTTCGTTGCGTTGGATCAAAGCGTTCTCCGGTTATCGCGATTAGCTCTTGCGCGGGGTCGCCCGCAAAGTGGCGACGAGCTGTAGCGATCAACGATTGGAGAATTGGATGAGTTACTATTTCAGCAAGATCGTCGCCATGCCGTTCACAGCGGCAATCGACCACGTGACCGCCAAGCTCGCAAGCAAGGGCTTTGGCGTTCTGACCTCGATTGATGTCCAGCAGACCATGAAGGCCAAGCTTGGCGCCGATTTCAGGCCCTATGTGATCCTGGGCGCGTGCAACCCGCATTTCGCATGGCGGGCGCTTCAGTCCGAAGACAAGATCGGAACCATGCTGCCCTGCAATGTCATCGTCACCGAGGTCGGACCGGGAAAGGTGGAGGTCGCAGCGGTGGATCCGGTCGCTTCGATGGGCGCTATCGGCAATCGAGAGCTTGCGCAGGTCGCGAACGATGTGCGGTGCCTGCTCGAGGAGACGGTCCGCGAGCTCTAGCGCAAAGGGGGCCATCAGGGGTTGAGGGACATCGGATGAACGAGTCTGCTCTACGACGCGCATTGCTGGTCATCGCCATCCTGGGCCTCGCCTATGGTTTAGGAGCCTGGCGAACCGGGCTTGGCCCCTTTGAAGCCGACATGATCTGGACGGTGGCGACCTTGCCCGTGGTGGCGGCTCTCGCCATCTCCATTCTGCGTGATTTCTGGATAGGCCGCTTCGGTGTCGACGCGATTGCCTTGGTGTCGATGTCCGCCGCTCTGCTGCTCGGTCAACCCCTGGCCGCAATAGTGGTGGCGATCATGTATGCCGGCGGCACGGTGCTTGAGGATTTCGCCCGCGGCCGCGCGGAACGCAACCTCAAGGCATTGACCGACCGGTCACCGCGTGTCGCCCATCGAACGTCAAAGCTGGGGACAGAGACCATCTCCGTCGAAGACGTTGCCGTGGGCGACGAGCTTTTGGTCCGGGCCGGCGAACTGCTTCCCGTCGACGGCATCCTGCTCGATGCTTCGGCCTCGCTCGACGAGTCCGCAGTGAGCGGAGAACCGCTGCCGGAACTGCGGACAGCCGGCGATATGCTGCGCAGCGGCACCATCAATGCGGGGGAGACCTTCAGCATGCAGGCTTCTGCCTTGGCAGAGCAGAGCACCTATGCCGCGATCGTTCGCATGGTTGCTGCAGCGCAGACGGCGAAATCCCCGTTCATCCGCATGGCCGACCGCTTCGCCCTGTTCCTGCTGCCAGCCACTTTGCTGGTTTCCGGTGCCGCCTGGTACATCTCCGGCGATCCGATCCGGGCGCTCGCCGTGCTGGTTGTCGCGACACCTTGCCCGCTCATCCTCGCGGCACCCGTTGCCTTTATCGGCGGCGTGTCCCGCGCCGCGCGTGCAGGCATCTTGATGAAAGGCAGCGCGGCTCTGGAGGCTCTTGCGCAGGTCCGAACCGCGATCTTCGACAAGACGGGGACCTTGACCATCGGCGGCGCCGAACTCATTGAAATCGAGACAGCACCCGGCCGTGACGCGAACCAATCGCTGCAGCTGTTGGCATCCCTGGAACAGGCCTCGCACCATGTGCTAGCCGACTCCATCATCCGGGCGGCGCGCGGCAGACAGCTGATGCTTTCGCATCCGCATGATGTTCACGAGCACCGCGGTGCGGGCCTGAAGGGCCGGGTCGACAACATGTCGATCGCTGCGGGATCACGGGCTCTCGTGCTTACTGACAAGCCGCTGCCCCGCTGGGCGAAAAGCGGCGAACAAAAATACCGGGACGAACCGGTGCTCAGGGTCTTTGTAGCAATCGGCGGACGGCTTGCCGGTGTTTTCACGTTCGGGGACGCTCTGCGTGTTGATGCGCACGACGCACTCGGCAAGCTGCGCTCAGCCGGCATTGCGCGCATGATCATGCTCACAGGCGACGACGGCGTGGCAGCCAAGCGCATCTCCGCCCGGCTCGACCTCGACGCCATTGTCGCCGACGCGACTCCTACCGAAAAAGTCGCGACGGTCGAAGCCGAAAAAGCGCAGGCACCCACAATGATGGTCGGCGACGGCATCAACGATGCCCCTGCCCTGGCGGCCGCAACGGTCGGTGTGGCCATCGGCGCACGTGGTGCGACCGCCTCCTCCGAGGCAGCTGATGTCATCGTGCTGACCGACAGGCTGCAGCCCGTCGCCGATGCAGTTCGGATCGCACGGCGAACGCGATCGATCGCCTTACAAAGCATCATCGCCGGGCTGGTGCTGTCGGGGCTGGCAATGATCGCGGCGGCCATGGGACAGATTACCCCGGTTGCCGGAGCGTTGCTTCAGGAAGGGATTGACGTGGCGGTCATCCTGAACGCGTTGCGCACTCTTGGCGATGGCCATCTATGGCGCGCATAGTGGTCGAGAGCAAAATCGGTAAATGACCATGGCACAGCAGAATCTGGTGGTTTGCAGCAAATGCGGTGGCGTCAACCGCCTGCCGCCGGGTCGCAATGCTATGGAAGCGAAATGTGGAAAGTGCGGGAACAGGCTGTTTTCCGGGCATCCCGAAGATGTCGATGCCGCGATCTTCGATAATCAGATCGAGCGCAGCAGCCTTCCAGTTGTCGTCGATATCTGGGCACCCTGGTGCGGCCCCTGCAAGATGATGGCGCCGGCTTACGAAGCCGCAGCAAGTGAACTGGAGCCGCATGTCCGTCTGATCAAAGTCAATTCCGACAATGAGGAAGCTGTTGCGGCCAAGCTCGGCATTCGCAGCATCCCGACCATGGTCCTCTTTCATGGCGGGCGCGAAATCGCGCGCACATCCGGCGCAATGACGGCGGGCCAGATCGTCAGGTGGGTTCGCGACCGCCTGCCGACGGTCGCCGCCTGAAGTCGCCCCGCCAATGGATCCACTCATCGCCCGGCTCGGACTGGCCCTCGCAATAGGTCTCCTCGTCGGCTTGGAGCGTGGCTGGCAGGAGCGGGATGCACCCGATCGCAGTCGCACAGCCGGCATCCGGACATATGGTATATCCGGCCTGCTTGGCGGCGTGCTCGCCGCACTCGCCAGTGCACTCAGCGCGGTACCCATGCTGGTCGGCGGCTTCATCGCCTTTGCGGCAATCTTCGCCTGGTACAAGGCGCGCGAGGCTGTCCATGACGAGGATTTCAGCGTCACGAGCGTGATCGCTGGTCTTTGCGTCTTCGCGCTTGGGTCGCTTTCGGTCGCCGGCGATTATCGGGCTGCAGCTGCCGGTGGGGCGGCACTGGCGGCAATCCTGGCTAGCCGCGAGGTCCTTCACGGCCTTTTGAAGCGACTGACCTGGATCGAACTCCGGTCGGCACTGATCCTTGCGGTGATGACAGCGATCGTCTTGCCCCTGCTGCCAAACCGGACGTTGGACCCGTGGGGCGGTTTCAATCCGTGGGAGGTCTGGTTTCTGACAGTGCTGATGGCCTCCATATCGTTCGCCGGCTATGTGGCTGTTCGCATTCTTGGCAATACGCGTGGTCTGCTGGTCAGTTCGCTCACCGGTGCGATCGTTTCCTCCACCGCCGTGACCTTGGCGCTTGCCCGCAACGCCGCCTCGGCGAGCAGTCCGCTGCCGCTCGCCGGGGCGGCATCGCTGGCTGCAATGGTTTCGGTTCTCCGCGTCTGCGCCGTGGTTCTGATCGTAGAGCCAAGCGTGCTCGCGTCGGTCGCCATTCCGGCGTTTGCCGCGGCGCTTGCCTTCGCTGTCTGCGGCGCGTTGCTGCTCACTCGCGACAGCGGGAACGGTGAAGGCAGCGCGATCGCGCGCAATCCATTCGAACTGGGCCCGCTGCTGCTCTTCGCCTTGCTCTTTGCGATCGTCGCGACCGCAAGCGCCGGGCTGGCCGCTCAATTCGGTGGGCGCGGTCTGCTGGCGAGTTCGGCGCTGGCCGGCGCATTCGATGTCGATGTCTCGGTGCTTGGCGCGCTGCGCCTGGTTAAGCATTCCGTGTCCGTCGAGACCGTGGGCCAAGCCGTGCTCGCGGCGCTGGCAGCAAATGCGATCGGCCGCCTGTCGCTTGCAGTATTTGCCGGTCCGGTCAGATTTTGGTTACCGCTGGCCGCAGCAACTTTGATTGCCGCGACTATGGGTATCTGCGCCCTGCTTTTGCTCGGTCCTGGATAGAAGTGTTGTTCTCGAGCCTTCTTTGATGCGGATCAAGGGACAGGTCTGGCCACCGCTCTATGAGATTCCGTGAAAGGAGTTCGCCATGACCAGTTTGAAGGACCTCACCCCGAAATTCCGCAATGTCCGGCTGTTGCTCGCGCGTGAAAAGGGCCACCCGGCAGGCGACCGCGAAGAAGGTTATGACGTGCTCGCTCCATTGACCGGCGAAGGCCGGATCGATGCCGAGGAATGGAAGTCGCACCGGGCCTCTTGCCGTGTACGCCGCTTTCGCACCGGCCAGCAGGATATGATCGGCCGGCTGAGGCGCAAGCCCGGCGGACAGTGGTATTTCGACTACGCCGAAGGCGATCGCGACGACGAAATCGGCTTCCATCTCGGCGACGAACGGTTCGTGACCGGTGAGTACGTGTCGATCGAGCGCAACGGCGCCATGCACACCTATCAGGTAGCAAGGGTCGAGCAGCCTTGACGCTGCAATGCCAAGCTCGCTCGGAGTAGACCATGTCGCGACGCATCCTGATCGTGGTCGGTCACCCCGACCCGTCCCCGGACCGGCTCTGCCGCAGCCTTGCCAACGCCTATGGCGAG
>NZ_RZQE01000239.1:0-8762 GCF_004022955.1 Mesorhizobium sp. M7A.F.Ca.US.002.01.1.1
GATCATGGGCGTCAATGTCGACTGGCAGCAGGTGGTCAAAGGCCTGGTGCTGCTCGGCGCCGTGATCTTCGACGTCTACAACAAGAACAAGGCTTGAACGGACTTAAGAGCAATTCCAGGAAAAGTGTGAAACGGTTTTCCGCCCGGAATTGCGCCAAGACAATGAGTTAGAGCGGTTCGCCGTTTCCGTGAAACGGTGAACTGCTCTGGTCGAGGAAAGCAGGAGGCATACGATCGCGACGCTGCCGGCAACCCGCCGGTAACAGAAGTCCCTGAGGGACCAGGCCCGCGAGCGCAATCCGAACTGAGAATTTAAACCGTGGCATGGACGAGGTCCCGGCCGCGCTGAGCAAGGTTTGCCGTTTTGGCAGCCCTGCCAAGGCAAATGAGAGAGGATTCATCATGCTGATCTCCCAGATCCTTGACGACGCCGAGACCATCCGCGTCGTCGCCCGCAATGGCGGCAAGACCCGGATCATCAATGGCGCCCGCAGCGTCTATTCGCTGGCGATGGAGGCCGCCCGCACCGGCGTCGGCCTCGTCGCGCTGATCGAACGCAAGGGGCTTGGCGAGACGGTCGATCTCGAGGCCGCTTACAAGAAGGGGCGGCTGCTGTCGCCGATCAATCACCCCGATCCGGCGCATCTGCACCTGACCGGCACCGGGCTGACGCATCTCGGCTCCGCCGCGACGCGCGATTCCATGCACAAGAAGCTGAGCGCCGACGGCGAGGAGCAGCTCACCGATTCCATGAAGATGTTCCGCATGGGGCTGGAGGGCGGCAAGCCGGCGAAAGGCCAGATCGGCGTGCAGCCGGAATGGTTCTACAAAGGCAACGGCACGATGGCGGTGGCACCAGGCGCCGCACTCCTGTCACCGGCCTTTGCCAAGGACGCCGGCGAAGAGCCCGAAGTCGCCGGCATCTATGTCATCGGCGACGACGGCGCACCTTTCCGCGTCGGCTTCACGCTGTCGAACGAGTTTTCCGACCACGTCACCGAGCGCGTGAACTATCTGTTCCTCGCGCATTCCAAGCTGCGCAACGCCTCGTTCGGGCCGGAGATCCTGATCGGCGACCTGCCGTCCGACATCCGCGGCACCTCGCGCATCGTGCGCGACAGCGAGGTGCTGTGGGAAAAGCCGTTCCTGTCCGGCGAAGCGAACATGTCGCACACCATCGCCAATCTCGAACATCATCATTTCAAATACGCGGCTTTTCGCCAGCCGGGTGACGTGCATGTGCACATGTTCGGCACGGCGACGCTGTCCTTCGCCGACGGCATCACGACCGAGGCCGGCGATGTCTTCGAGATCGAGGCCGGGGATTTCGGCCTGCCGCTGCGCAACCCGCTCGAGATCGAGCAGCCGGTGAAGGTGGCTGTGAAGGCGCTTTGAGAGCGCGCCTTTTCCTTCTCCCCAAGTGGGAGGTGGATCGGCGCGTTGGCGCCGAGACGGATGAGGGGTGTTCCAGCGGAGTGAAACGTTGGCGTTCCCTGGAACACCCCTCATCCGTCGCCTCCGGCGACACCTTCTCCCATAAGGGGAGAAGGAAAAAGGCGCCTCTGCCTCAATAAATATCGAAGTCGAAATACTTGGCCTGGATCTTCTTGTAGGTGCCGTCGGCAACGATCGCGTCGATGGCCGCGTTGAGCTTGTCGCGCAGGGCCGTGTCGTCCAGGCGCACGGCGATGCCGGCCTGGGTCTCGGTGCCCTTGACGTCGCCGACCAGCTTGCAGCAGCCGTCGCTTGCCTTCTTCAGCCAATCCATCAGCACGAACTTGTCCGAGATCACGGCGTCAAGACGACCGTTGGTCAGGTCGGTGATCGCCTCTTCCTGGGTGGGATAGAGTTTGGCCTCCGCGCCCGCCTTGCCATATTCATTCTGGGCATAGTCGGCCTGCGTGGTCGAAGCCTGGGCACCGACCGTCTTGCCGGCAAGGGCCGCCGGTTCGGTCGAGGTGAGATCGGTGTCCTTCGGCGCCACCAGAGCCAGCGGTGTCGTATAATATTTGTTGGTGAAGGCGACCTGCTTCTTGCGCTCCTCGGTGATGCTCATCGAGGCGATGATGGCGTCGAATTTCTTGGCCTGCAAAGCGGGAATGATGCCGTCCCAGTCCTGGGTAACGATCTCGCATTCGACCTTCATCTGCGCGCACAGCGCATTGGCGATGTCGATGTCGAAGCCTTCGACCTTGCCGTCGGCGGTAATGGTGTTGAACGGCGGATAGGCGCCCTCGGTGCCGATCTTGATTTTCTCCGCCGCCTGCACCGACAGAGAGCCGGCCAGTGTTGCCAGCATGGCAGCGCCCGCCGCCGATATGACCCATTTCGAAAATCGCATTTTCTTGGTTCCCCTTGAACGCCGCCAGCTTGACGGGCGGCAAGGCAGCCAAGCATGGCGAGCCGGTACAGGCAAGTATTTTGCCTTGGGGCAATGAGGGTCAGCGCGCGGCGCGGAAATGCTTGGACAGCTTCAGGCCCTGCGCCTGGTAGTTGGAGCCGAGATCGGTGCCGTAGAGCGCCTGCGGCCGCTTCAGCATATGCTCGTAGACCAGCCGGCCGACGATCTGGCCGTGGTCGAGGATGAACGGCACTTCATGGCTGCGCACTTCCAGCACCGCCCGGCTGCCGGTGCCGCCGGATCCGGAATGGCCGAAGCCCGGATCGAAGAAGCCGGCATAATGGACGCGGAATTCGCCGACCAGCGGATCGAAGGGCGTCATCTCGGCGGCGTAGAGCGGCGGCACATGCACCGCCTCCTGGCTGACGAGGATGTAGAATTCATCGGGGTCGAGCACCAGTTCGCCGGCGCCGCTCTTGTGGATCGGTTCCCAGAAGTCGACGACTTCCTGGGCCGCGCGCTTGTCGACATCGACGAGGCCGGTGTGATGCTTGCCGCGATAGCCGACCAAGCCGCTTTGATCGCCGTTGAGGTCGATCGACAGCGCGATGCCGCCGCCGGAAATGTTCGGCGGCTCGGTGGCGACCAGCATCTGCGTGCGATGCAGGTCGTGCAACTCGGCTTCCGAGAGCAGCGCATTGCCGATGCGGAAACGGATCTGCGACAGGCGCGACCCGGTGCGGACGACGATCGGGAAGGTGCGCGGGCTGACTTCCAGAAAGAGCGGGCCATGATAGCCGGCGGCGATCTTGTCGAACTCGTGGCCGCGATCGGTCATGACGCGGGTGAAGATGTCGAGCCGCCCGGTCGAACTCTTCGGATTGGCCGAGGCTGAAATGTCCGCCGGCAGCGCCAGGCTTTCAAGCAGGGGCACGATGTAGACGCAGCCGGTCTCCAGCACCGCGCCCTCGGCCAGATTGATCTCGTGCAGCTGCAGCCGGTCGAGCTTTTCCGAGACCTTGTGATTGGGGCCGGGCAGGAAGGAGGCGCGCACCCGCCAGGCCTTGTCGCCGAGCCTGAGATCGAGGCTGGCCGGCTGGATCTGGTCGGTGTCGAGCGCACGCGCCGACTTCAGCGCGCCGGACTGGAACAGCGCCGATATGTCCTGGTCGGGAAGAATGCCTGTCTGCCGCAAGGCTCCACTCCTGCTTGGTACAAACCTCTTAATGAAGCCGGCAATTGACGCAAGCGCGGTGCGGGTCTAAAGGGTCGTTATCCCGTGGTGATTTGGCCGGTCGGCTTGCAGCCACGTTAAACAAGTCGCTAAAGGACCGTCGGGCCGCAAGGCCGTATGGACCGGTTGCGACTTTCGCGGCCGGTTTTTTTGTGTCTGGAAGAAAAGCGATGAGCACCAAGAAGCGCAACTGGAAGCCTCAGACGGCACTCGTGCACAGCGGAACGCTGCGTTCCGGTTTCGGCGAAACGTCAGAAGCGATCTATCTCACCCAAGGCTATGTCTACGAAACGGCGCAAGCCGCCGAAGCCCGTTTCAAGGGCGAAGAGCCGGGTTTCATCTATTCGCGCTACGCCAATCCGACCGTCGACATGTTCGAGAAGCGCATGTGCGCGCTGGAAGGTGCCGAAGACGCGCGCGCCACCGCGTCGGGCATGGCCGCGGTGACGGCCGCCCTTCTGTGCAGCGCCAAGGCCGGCGACCATATCGTGGCGGCGCGTGCGCTGTTCGGCTCCTGCCGCTGGGTGGTCGAGACGCTGGCGCCGAGATACGGCATCGAGGCGACGCTGGTCGACGGCACCGACATCGCCAACTGGGAAAAGGCGGTCAAGCCGAACACCAAGCTGTTCTTCCTGGAAAGCCCGACCAATCCGACGCTGGAAGTGGTCGATATCGCCGCTGTCGCTTCGCTTGCCAATTCGATCGGCGCCAGGCTGATCGTCGACAATGTCTTCGCCACGCCCCTGCAGCAGAAGCCCTTGCAGCTCGGCGCCCATATCGTCGTCTATTCGGCGACCAAGCACATAGACGGCCAAGGGCGCTGTCTCGGCGGCGTCATCCTGTCGGACAAGAAGTGGATCGACGAGAACCTGCACGATTATTTCCGCCATACCGGCCCAAGCCTTTCGCCTTTCAACGCCTGGACGCTGCTGAAGGGCCTGGAAACGCTGCCGCTGCGCGTACGCCAGCAGACGGAAAGTGCCGGCCGGATCGCCGATTTTCTGGCCGAACGGCCGGAAATCGCGCGCGTCATCTATCCCGGCCGCGCCGACCATCCGCAGGCCGACATCGTCAAGAAGCAGATGTCGGGCGGCTCGACGCTGATCTGCCTGGACGTCAAGGGCGGCAAGCAGGCGGCCTTCGCCTTGCAGAACGCGCTCGACATCGTCCTGATCTCCAACAATCTCGGTGACGCCAAGAGCCTGATCACCCACCCGGCGACGACGACGCACAAGAATCTCAGCGACGAGGCGCGCGCCGAGCTCGGCATCGGGCCGGGCACGCTCAGGCTGTCGGTTGGCCTGGAGGATGCCGACGATCTGCTCGAGGACATCGCGCAGGCGCTGAAGGCCAGGTAGGAGGCCTTCAGGCGCCGGACGGCGTCTCTTCCAGCTCGGCCGTCTTGGTACCGATGGTCATCGCATTGCCGCGCCAGTCGATGGCGCCGCCGAGCCAACCGCGCGCCCACATCGCCGGCAGGATCAGGTCGCGCGCCATGATCGCGGCGACCATGCGTGGCGACAGGTACCAGCCCTTGGACCAGGCCAGGGCGCACTCCGGAAGATAGAAGGCCGCCAGCACGGCAAGGGCGGTTGCCCAGAGGCTGAAGCCGGCGCTTGCCGCTGCAATCAGCGCAAGCACCAGCGGCACCACGGCGCCGGTCAGGATTTCGGGTGCGAAGAACAGCGGGAAAGTGACGCGGCGCAGGCGCGCCCAACGGGCCTGACGCGACCAGATCTCGTCAAACGAGCGCCGGCCAAGCGGCTGCTCGAAGGGGGCGGCGACGAGATTGACGCGCAGGCCGAGACTGTTCACCAGCTTGGTCGCAGCGGCATCCTCGGCGATCTCGGCGGCCAGCGCGCGGATGCCGCCCTTGGCGTCGAGCATCGGCTTGTTCCAGAGCATGCTCTTGCCCTGGGCAAAGCCGAGGCCGAGCGCCTCACCGGCATATTGCCAGCGCGCCTGCAGCGTGTTGAGGAAAGCGCATTCGACCTCGGCCCAGAAGCCGGCCGGCCGCGAGCCGATCGGCGTCGAGCAGACAAGGCCGGTGCCGGGCCGCCAGGCAGCCATCAGGTGCTGGATGTAGTCCCTCGGCATCAGCACGTTGGAATCGGCCAGGACGACCCAGTCGTGCCGCGCCGCTTCCCAGCCCTTGACGCAATTGTTGAGTTTCGGATTGGCGCTGATGCGGTCGTCGCCGACAAGCAGCCGGGCCGGCACTTTCGGAAACCGGACGATCGTCCTGTTTATCAATTTGACCACCGGATCGTCGGCATGGGCGACGCAGAAAATCAGCTCATAGCGCGGCCAGTCGAGCGAGAAGGCGCGTTCCAGCGTCTCCTGCGTGAACGGCTCGACGCCGCGCGACGGCACGACGATCGACACTGGCCGCGGCTTGCCGGCCGGCGGCGCAATGGTGCGACGCCGTCTCAGACGCGACGCGGCGAGCACGATGCTGGCGAGATTCGAGAGGATGAGGACGGTTGAAAGCGTGGCGGCTATGAGAGTGAGTTGCATCGAGGTCCGGTCACTCCAGGAAAACCGGTCCGCAAGATGGCCGGTTTCAACAGTTCAGCAGAGCGCCCGAGTCGCGCGTCACCAGTCCGCGCACACCATCATTGTCATATGTCACTTAAATGACATTCTTTGTCGGCACCTGCCCGCGAGGCCGGCCAGAGGAGGCTTCGATCGGTTGACCTAACCGCACGGAGCGCCGAAAGTTCCGCTGGAACCGTTTTTTGGAGCCGCTTATGTATAGCGCCGTCACGCGCAACATCGAAGTGCAGGTCAGGCCGTTCTATCTGGAGGACCGTTCGGATCCCTCGGAGAACCGCTATGTCTGGGGCTATCAGATAACGATCGACAATCAGTCGGACGATTTCGTGCAGCTTCTGTCGCGATATTGGCACATCACCGACGGCACCGGCCGGGTCGAGGAAGTGCGCGGCCCCGGCGTGGTCGGCGACCAGCCCGAACTCAATCCCGGCGACAGCTACCAGTACACATCCGGTTGCCCGCTCTCGACACCGTCCGGCATCATGGTCGGGCATTACACGATGCGCAACAAGCGGGGCGAGACGTTCGACATCGCCATTCCGGCGTTTTCGCTGGACTTGCCGGGGACGCGGCGGACGGTGAATTGATTTCGCCTCACCGGCCGCGGAGCGACCGGTGAGGCGTGGTTTCTACTCTACTGGGCCGCGAATTCCGCCGGGTCGAAATCATATTGCTTCGAACAGAATTCGCAGGCGACGTGGATGCCGCCGTCTTCGGTGCTGTCCTTGATCTCCTGGGCGGAAAAACCCTCGAGGATGCCGCGGATCTTGTCCCTGGAGCACGAGCACTGGTCGGCGACCGGAACACCGCCGAAGACGCGCACGCCATGCTCGTGGAACAGCCTGTAGAGCAGCCGCTCGGCGCCGATCGTCGGGTCGATCAGTTCGGTCGGCTCGATGGTGCCGAGCAGAGCCAGCAACTCCTGCCAGGAATTGTCGACCGGATCGTGGATCTCCTCACGCGGATCGCCATCGCCGCCCGGCAGGTCCGGGACGCGCATGCGCTCGGGCGACTGCGGCAGGAACTGCGCCAGGATACCGCCGGCGCGCCATTGCTCGCGGGCGCCGCCGGGACCGGGCGTCAAAAGCTTGGCCACCGACAGCCTGATATCCGTCGGGATCTGCTCCGACTGACGGAAATAGGTGCGTGCCGCGTCTTCCAGGGTCTCGCCATCGAGCTGGACGATACCCTGATAGCGCTGCGTATGGGCGCCCTGGTCGATGGTCAGCGCCAGCACGCCACTGCCGAGCAGCGTCTGCTGGGAGGTTTCGCCCGCCGCGACCAGCGCTTCCAGCCGGTCGGCATCGAAACGCGCATAGGCGCGCAGCGCCGAGGGCGTGGAAAAATCCGCAACCAGCATGTCGACGGGCCCGTCGGTGCGGGTCTGCAGGATGAACTTGCCCTCGAACTTCAGCGAAGTGCCGAGCAGCACGGTCAGCACACAGGCCTCCGCCAGCAGGCGGGCGACCGGCTCGGGATAATCGTGGCGGCTGAGGATGGCGTCCAGCATTGGCCCGAGTTGGACCGTGCGGCCGCGCACGTCGAGAGGGCCGACCTCGAACGGCACGACGTGATCGTCGCCGGCATAGCCGAATTCACCGAGTTTGGGGTGATGTTCAGTCACTTGATAGGTTTCCAACATGACAAAGCTCCAGGGCGCGGCCATGCCGCCCTCCGGGGCGCATGTGTCGAAACGCGCTTGATTTGCGTGATGCGGCGCAAATAGGCATCACACGCCCGCAGATCAAGCTCCCAGGGATCAAGCGCCCAGACACCTCAAGCGCCTAGACACCAGGCAAGCACGGCCTTCTGGGCATGGAGCCGGTTCTCGGCTTCGTCGAAGACCACCGAATGCGGTCCGTCGATAACCTCGTCTGTCACTTCCTCGCCGCGATGCGCCGGCAGGCAATGCATGAACAGCGCGTCCGGCTTGGCTCTCGCCATCAGCTTGGCATTGACCTGGTAGGGCGAGAACACATTGTGGCCGCGGGCGCGATGCTCCTGGCCCATCGACACCCAGCAATCGGTGACGATGCAGTCGGCCTGGTCGACGGCTTCCTCGGGCGAGCGGGTGAAGTGCAGCTTGCCGCCATGCGCCTGCGACCAATCGATATGCTTCTGCGCCGGCTCGCTGCCTTCGGGAACGGCGACGTTGAGGTTGAAGCGGAACCGGGCCGAGGCCTCGAGCAGGGAATGCAGCACATTGTTGCCGTCGCCGGTCCAGGCGATGGTCTTGCCGGCTACCGGACCGCGATGTTCCTCGAAGGTCATGATATCGGCCATCAGCTGGCAGGGATGGGTATCGTCGGTCAGTCCGTTGATCACCGGCACGGTGGCGTTCTCGGTCAATTCCAGCAGCCGCTCATGCGAGGTTGTGCGGATCATGATCGCATCGACATAGCGCGACAGCACCTTGGCGGTGTCGGCGATGGTCTCGGAACGGCCGAGCTGCATCTCGGTGCCGGTCAGCATGATGGTCTCGCCGCCGAGCTGCCGCATGCCGACGTCGAAGGAGACGCGCGTGCGCGTCGACGGCTTGTCGAAGATCATCGCCAGCACCTTGCCTTCGAGCGGTTTGGTGCGCTCGCCGGCCTTGAGCCGCGCCTTTCGCACCACCGCGTCGTCCAGCAT
>NZ_RZQE01000023.1:0-30124 GCF_004022955.1 Mesorhizobium sp. M7A.F.Ca.US.002.01.1.1
CCCATGAACCCTGTCTATCTCGACAACAACGCAACGACGCGGGTTGATCCTGCAGTCGTTGGAGCGATGTTGCCTTTCTTTACGGAGCAATTTGGCAATCATTCGTCCATGCACGCCTATGGCGCATCGGTTGCTGAAGCCGTGAGAAAGGCGAGGCAACAGTTGCAAGCCCTCATCGGCGCGGGATTCGAGGACGAGATCATCTTCACCTCGGGCGGGACTGAAAGCGACAGTACAGCCATCCTTTCGGCGCTGGAGGTGATGCCCGACCGAACGGAAATAGTGACTTCCGCGGTTGAACATCCGGCCGTTCTGAAGTTGTGCGCGCACCTTGAGAAGACGCGCGGCGTCAAGGTGCACATTATCCCAGTCGATCACTACGGCCGGCTCGACCTGGACGCCTACAGAACCGCCCTCACCCCACAAGTGGCAATCGTCTCGATAATGTGGGCGAACAATGAGACCGGTACGATCTTTCCCGTGGTTAAGCTTGCCGATCTAGCCAGGGAAGTCGGCGCGCTTTTCCACACTGATGCAGTGCAGGCGGTCGGAAGGCTTCCGATTGAGCTGAAATCGACCGCGATCGACATGCTGTCGCTCTCCGCCCACAAGCTGCATGGTCCAAAGGGGATAGGCGCGCTTTATGTAAGACGTGGCGTGCGCTTCTCCTCCATGATCAAGGGTGGGCACCAAGAGCGCGACCGGCGTGCAGGCACTGAAAACACACCCGGCATAGTCGGACTGGGCATGGCGGCCGAACTCGCCTTGAAATTCATGGACGAGACAAAACGAATAAAATGGTTGCGCGACCGCCTTGAGAACGGGATCATCCAGCGCATCCCAAACACATCCATCAACGGCGATCCGCAAGAGCGATTGCCAAACACTGCAAACATTGGATTCGAAGGTATCGAAGGCGATGCAATTCCAATTGTCCTGAGCCGGCTGGGAATCGCCTGTTCCGCCGGGTCCGCCTGTGCCTCTGGCTCACTGGAACCGAGCCATGTTCTGATCGCTATGAACGCGGCATGTGGGGCAGTCCGCTTCTCCTTGTCGCGTGACAACGGCGAAGATGACGTAGACCGCGTGCTTGAGGTCCTGCCTGCGATCACCGAGAAGCTACGGGCCGTTCCCAGTGCTGGACTGTGCGGGCGAGGTGCAGAACAGCTTCATTCCGGCCCGGGTCCGAGCGGCACAATAGCCGACGAGCCGTGAGGTCTTCCTCAACGTGACGACCCTGCGCAAGGAGAGCAGTTAAACTCGGGGTCGCCTTCACCACTTCAGAAAAGCTTGAGATCGCCAAGTCTCTTGCCCAGCCGCCGTGCCAGAGGTCGGCACGCCGTCAGCAATGTCACCAATGCATCGACACCACAATTTCGCGCCGGGAGAATACAATGAACTGCTCCGCTGATAGCCGCCCGATCGATCGCACCGATATCCTAGCGCGACTGAAGGGCCTGTCGGCCGCGGAGGACTTCTTCGCCTGCCTTGACGTCTCCTACGACCCGAAAGTGATGAATGTCTCGCGGCTCCATATCATGAAGCGCGTGGGCCAATACCTTGCCGAAGAAGATTTCTCCGGTCTGCCTAACCAGGTAATCGCCGCGCGGGTGCGCGCCAAGCTGGAACGCGCCTACGAAGATTTCGCGACTTCCTCGCCGCTCACGCAACGTGTGTTCAAGGTGCTAAGGGACCACGATCCAAACATATGTCCCGCACCTGGCCGCGCCTTCGTCCCGCTCGACTCTGCACTGAAGCGGTTCGGAAAGTAATGAGCCCGACACGGCTGCGACGCGACAATGTCGAGAAGTCGACAAATCCAGTCCTCATGACGCCTCCTCGGAAGCAAACGAAGCCACCTTCTGGAATAGAGGCAGGAAGACGACTTGGCATGAACGATGCAGGCAATGAGGTGAACCGCCAAGCACGAATCCGGACTGGGAGCTTAGAGAAACCGCCAATGCATATCGTAGTCTGCATCAAGCAGGTGCCGGATTCGGCACAGATCCGCGTGCACCCGGTGACGAACACGATCATGCGTCAGGGTGTTCCGACCATCATCAATCCTTACGACCTGTTCGCCCTCGAAGAAGCGCTCAAACTGCGCGACGTTCATGGTGGCGAGGTTACTGTGCTCACAATGGGTCCGCCCATGGCGGAGGACTCGCTGCGAAAGGCGCTCGGTTACGGTGCTGACCGAGCAGTTCTCTTGACGGACCGCTATTTTGCCGGATCCGATACGCTGGCGACTTCCTTTGCTCTTTCGCAAGCAATCGCAAAAATTGGGGAGACTTTCGGCAGGCCGGACATCGTCTTCACCGGCAAGCAGACGATTGACGGCGATACCGCCCAGGTCGGACCGGGCATAGCCAAGCGCCTAGATTTATCGCAACTTACCTATGTCGCGAAGATTGCCTCCATCGATCTCGATACGCGAGAGATCGAAGTCGCTCGTCGCGCCGAAGGCGGCACCCAGTTGCTGAAGAGCAGACTCCCTTGCCTCATTACCATGCTGGAAGACACCAACGAAATCCGCCGGGGCTCGCTCCAGCAGGCTCTGTGCGCGGCGCGCAGCCAAGTCGTGAAGTGGACTGCAGCCGACGCCGGCATTGACGATCTCACCCGGTGCGGTCTGCGTGGCTCGCCTACAGTCGTCAAGCGTGTTTTCGCCCCCACCGCACGGGCAGAAAGGGCGGCGCAGATCGACACCGCGGAAAGGGGCTTGCAGGACATAGCCGATGAACTCATCGCCGATATCTTAACCCGCCGGCCGGCGCTGGAACATGAGCTGGCCTTCAACAGCGGCACGTGACGGCCAGGAGCAGAAAATGTCGACCGCAAGCCAAACTACCCCTCGCATTGCCCCCGGCCGTGCCGGTGTAAAGAAAGAACTTCCCGACCGTTTCAAAGACTACCGGCACGTGTGGGTCTTCCTCGAGCTCGAACGCGGCAATGTGCATCCTGTATCATTCGAACTGCTGGGCGAAGGCCGCAAATTAGCCGACAAGCTTGAAGTCCAGCTCGCGGGCGTCGTGCTGGGACCGCCGGGCGAGATGGTCGAGGACGCTGTTGCCGAGGCCTTCGCTTACGGGGCGGATCTTGTCTACATCGTCGATGCGCCGCCGCTCGCCGACTACCGGAACGAGCCGTTCGCCAAGGCGCTCACGGATCTGGTCAATACCCATAAACCCGAAATCCTCCTTCTCGGCGCGACCACACTGGGCAGGGATCTTGCAGGCTCGGTAGCGACGACCCTGCAGACGGGGCTCACGGCCGACTGCACCGAACTTGATGTAGATTCCGACGGTTCACTCGCCGCGACCCGTCCGACTTTTGGTGGCTCATTGTTGTGTACGATCTATACACTAAATTACCGGCCGCAAATGGCGACGGTGCGACCAAGGGTCATGCCTATGCCGCAACGGGTGGATAAGCCGGTCGGGCGTGTCATGCGGCACAAGCTGTCGCTCGTTGAGGACGATATCGTCACCAAAGTCCTCGGCTTCCTACCGGATAACCAGTCGGCAATGGCAAATCTTGCCTATGCGGATGTCGTGGTTGCGGGAGGCCTCGGTCTCGGAGCGGCGGAGAACCTTCAGCTTGTGAAGAATCTTGCCCGAGCGATCGGCGCCGAGCATGGCTGTTCGCGCCCCTTGGTCCAGAAGGGCTGGATGCCGGCTGATCGACAGATTGGACAAACTGGCAAGACCATTCGACCGAAGCTTTACATCGCGGCCGGAATTTCCGGCGCCATCCAGCACCGAGTTGGGGTCGAGGGGGCCGATCTCATCGTCGCGATCAACACCGATCCGAACGCGCCGATTTTCGAGTTCGCCCACCTCGGGATCGTCACGGATGCAATCCGCTTCCTGCCCGCACTGACGGAAGCCTTCACCCGGCGGCTGTCGCCGCACAGTCGAGACAAGCTTGCGAGTTGAGGGAGAGGACATGATTGAACAATTCGATGCCATTGTGGTCGGAGCCGGCATGTCTGGAAACGCAGCTGCTTACACTTTGGCAAGCCAGGGGCTGAAGGTCCTGCAGTTGGAGCGCGGGGAATATCCGGGCTCTAAGAACGTCCAGGGTGCCATAATGTACGCGAACATGCTGGAGAAGATCATCCCGGACTTCCGGGATGATGCGCCCCTCGAGCGGCACCTGGTCGAACAGCGACTTTGGGTGATGGACGACACGTCTCACACCGGAATTCATTACCGGTCGGACGACTTCAATGAGGCGAAACCCAACCGCTACACGATCATCCGCGCCCAGTTCGACAAATGGTTTTCCCGCAAGGTGCGCGAGGCTGGCGCGACGGTCCTGTGTGAGACGACCGCGACGGAACTCGTCCGTGATGGCAATGGCAAGGTGATCGGCGTCCGCACAGACCGGGCTGGCGGAGTGGTCTTCGCGAATGTGGTCGTTCTCGCAGAAGGGGTGTCGGGATTGCTTGGCACTCGCGCAGGCCTGCGCGAGATGCCGAAGCCGGAGACCGTGGCGATTGCCGTCAAGGAAATGCATTTCTTGCCCGAAGAGGTCATTGGCCAGCGGTTCGGGGTGAAGGGCGATGAAGGCTGCGTAATCGAGGCCGTGGGCACGATCTCTCGCAGCATGGCCGGGCTCGGCTTCCTTTACACCAATAAGGAGTCGATTTCACTCGGCATCGGCTGCCTGGTCTCGGATTTCGCCGCGACGATGGAGAGCCCGTCCGCCCTCCTGGATGCGATGAAAAACCATCCTTCGATCCGGCCGCTGATCGCTGGCTCGGAGGTGAAAGAATATGCCGCCCATCTTATCCCCGAAGGTGGTTACAGGGCCATTCCGCAGCTATTCGGCGACGGTTGGGTCATCGTCGGCGACGCAGCGCAACTGAACAATGCCATTCACCGTGAGGGTTCGAACCTTGCCATGACCTCGGGTCGTGTCGCGGCTGAGGCGATCATCAAAGTCAAAAGCCGCAACGGTCCTATGACCAAAGCGAACCTTGCGCTCTACAAGACGATGCTGGATGACTCCTTTGTGATCAAGGATCTTAAGAAATACAAGGACATGCCAGCCTTACTCCACACCAATTCCAGCAACTTTTTTGACAGCTATCCGCGGTTGATGTCGCATGCCGCTCAGACCTTCATGCGTGTCGACGGCACGCCGAAGATCGAGAAGGAAAAGAACACCACGGCCGCCTTCATCAACGCGCGCTCGCGCTGGGGGTTGGTCAGCGACGCGGTCCGCCTGGCATTGGCATGGCGCTGAAGAGGGTACAAGATGACGATCGCAGTGACGAAGGTTCGTGTCGAGGACAAACTTTACCAGAACCGCTATCTGGTCGATTCCGGCCGCCCCCATATCATAGTGCGACCGCACGACAAGCCAAGCGCGAACTTGCTTGCGTTGACCTACGTCTGTCCGGCGAAATGCTATGAGTTGAATGACAAGGGTCAAGTCGAGATCACCGCCGACGGCTGCATGGAATGCGGCACCTGCCGGATATTGTGCGAGAAAGGCGGCGACATCGAGTGGAACTATCCGCGCGGCGGCTTTGGTGTCCTGTTCAAGTTCGGATGATCAGCCGGTGCCAAGAGCATGCCGGCAGCGAGCAACTGCGGCACACCATGAGCCTCTCCATCCACTTGCAAAGAGCTAGTGAATATTGGGTTTCGCAATTCAAGTTTCCTCGACTTGGTAGGGGTATCCTCAGGCCACGGGGCGCCTGTGCCGGACTTACCACCGGTAACGTGGTCGAGCCCCTTTGGACAATGTCCGGCCATCGTGCCGGATGGCAGCCACAACGGCCGGTGAGCAAATGGAACGGCACAATCCATGATAAAGACGTATGTGCTAGTGCATGGTGCCTGGCATGGCGGATGGTGTTGGCGGGACGTCGCCGCCAATCTTCGCAAGATGGGATGCCACGTGACCACGCCTACCCAGACAGGTGTCGGCGAACGCGCACGTTTGCTGTGCAAGGACATCACGCCCGACACATTCGTGACCGACATCGTCAACCACATTGTAACGGAAGAGCTGAGCGATGTGATCCTTGTCGGTCACAGTCTAGGCGGCATCAGCATCACCGGCGCCGCCGACCGGATACCCGACCATATCAGCCATCTCGTTTATCTCGACGGCGCCATCGTCGAGAGCGGTCAAAGTGTATTCAGCACCATGCCCCCCGACATCGTCGCCGCCCGTCGAAAATTGGTTGCGGAGGAAGGACGGGGTATCTTCATGCCGACTCCGCCGCCAACAGCATTCGGCACTCCCGAGGGACACTCGCTCACGGACTGGGTGCGGCGCCGGATAACACCGCATCCGGCAGGCACCTACGAAAGCGGACTTAAGCTCGAGCACCCGCTCGGCAACGGCAGACCCCGAACCTATGTCGTCTGCACTAATCCACTCCACCCGCCGATGGCGGGAGCGCGAGAATGGGTCGCGAAGCAGGATGGCTGGGCGTGGCAGGAACTCGCCACTGGCCACGACGCAATGATCCTCGCGCCGACGGAAGTTGCTCTCCTTCTTAGCGCTGTCGGCTGAGGAACCAAGTAGGGGGAGCGGCGGCCGATTCTCAGGCCGTGGCCTTGAGCTCTGGTGCAAGGATGTAGGCCCAACGGGTCGTTCCGGTGGCGCCACCGAAACCACTAGGCGGGAGTGGCCTGTCCTGCCGACGTCGCAAGCTTGCGAGCGTTCCGCCGCGGCCGCAGCCCGTAGCGCCGGGCAACCTCCGAGATCACCGCGTCGGCTCCAGGGTCTCGGAGATGACTCCGTGCCTTGTCGTCCATCGACCAATGCCGCCGACCAACAGCGCCGTTGATCACCCTCGAAAACGCCGAGGCTGCCGCTCAGGGTCAATCGTAAGTTCAAGTTCAGACACAAGCCGATCTCCGATCCACCTCAGAATCGGCAGGCCCACAGATCGCGGGTCCTCCTGGAAGGACACAGCGCTTACCCTTGAAATATGGAGAACCATGGCTTTGCGCCGTCGGCAGTTGAGCTGATCTCGCAATGCTATTTCCCCGGCAACGTCCGCGAGCCGGAGAACTGCGTGCTTGGCGTTCTCCTCTGGAAGGAACCAATCTTTCGGAACGTGGCAATGTCATCGACGAGCTCTCACGGGCCAGCACGATGCCGGTTCGGCGCATCGGCGCCCGCCTGAACACGAGATGGCCACTTGCGATTCTAACGATACGGCCGGACGGGGGCTGGGACCGCGGCGGACGAAGCGTGACGGCTGATCGACACAATGGAGAAGGCCGGCTGGGTTCAGGCTAATGCGGCTCGAATTCTCGGCCTCAAGCTGCGACAAGTCGGCTAGGCGATACGCCGGCATAGTATCGAGGTGAAGGAACTTCTAAGAGCCTGATGAGCCAATCGTCAGGCCAGTGGTCTTGCGCGCCCTGTGCGCGACAAGGAGTGCTTCGTGCTTCTGAACGGATTTGGACTTGCACTGTCGCAAGCAGGACAAAATTGTGTCGCGCCGGCCTGACACAATGCGATATCGACCCGAATAGTGAACTGAAGCCGCTTTTTTCAGTTGGTATGGCTCTTGCACCTTGAACCGCGACGTTACCAGCAACGGAGCCGTTTGATGTCCTCACCGACAGTTTCGATTGAGGGGCCGACTAGCACGACATCCGAGGGTCTTCTGGCAGCCGCGAAATCCGGTGGCTGCGCATCGTCTTCCTACGGCTCGTCGCCGACCAGCCCGGGCGAAGAGGATCCGGCTATTTGGGAAAGGATCAAGGATCACCCCTGCTTTTCGGAGGAAGCGCATCATTATTTCGCGCGTATGCATGTGGCGGTCGCGCCGGCTTGCAATGTCCAGTGCAACTATTGCAATCGCAAATACGATTGCGCCAACGAGAGCCGGCCTGGTGTTGTGTCTGAGAAGTTGACGCCCGACCAAGCGCTACGCAAGGTCATCGCCGTTGCCAACAAAGTTCCGCAGCTTTCGGTTCTTGGCATCGCTGGGCCGGGGGATGCCTGTTACGATTGGGAGAAAACGAAGGCAACGTTCGACCGCGTCATCAGGGAAATCCCCGACATAAAGCTGTGCGTCTCCACTAATGGGCTCGTGCTGCCGGACCATGTCGCCGAGCTTGCCGAAATGAATGTTGATCACGTGACGATCACCATCAACATGGTCGACCCGGAAGTCGGCGCGAAGATCTATCCATGGATCTTTTATGAAAATCGCCGCTACTTCGGCATCGAAGCCGCTCGAATCTTGCACGCGCGGCAGATGCTGGGCCTGGAGATGCTGAGCGCGCGCGGCATCCTCACCAAAATCAACTCGGTGATGATTCCTGGAGTGAACGACCAGCACCTGTTTGAGGTGAACAAAATGGTCAGGGAGCGGGGCGCGTTTCTGCACAACGTGATGCCTCTGATTTCGGACCCGGCGCACGGTACCCACTACGGACTCATCGGGCAGCGCGGCCCAACGGCAACGGAGATGATGGCTCTTCAGGATCGACTTGAAGGTGGCGCCAAGTTGATGCGCCACTGCCGGCAGTGCCGGGCAGATGCTGTCGGCCTGCTCGGTGAAGATCGTGGCCAGGAATTCACGCTGGACGGTATTCCCGACGATGTCGCCTACGATGCTGGCAAGCGTCAGGCCTATCGGCAGGTGGTCGCACACGAGCGCCGTGATCATGAGGCGGCGAGGAGCGAGGCCATCGGTATGGTCAAGGCAACAGACTCCGAAAAGTCGCTTCTGGTTGCGGTGGCCACTAAGGGAGGTGGACGGGTCAACGAACACTTCGGCCACGCGAAGGAATTCCAGGTTTATGAAGTCTCGCCTAGAGGGATCAGCTTGGTCGGGCATCGGAAGGTCGAGCGGTATTGCCTCGGAGGCGGGGGCGAAGACGCCATCCTCGAGGGCGTCATCGCAGCGCTCGAAGGCATACACATAGTGCTATGCGCCAAGATCGGAAATCGCCCGAAGGAACAACTCTCGCGAGTTGGACTGCGCGTAACCGACGCCTATGGCCATGACTACATCGAGACCGCAGTCAGCGCACTTTACGCGGCAGAGTTTGGGATCAGACCACTAGCGGCGACGGCCTGAGCCGTCTCGTCCGATAACCAGGAGTTAGAATGGCTTTAAAGATCATCGCATCCCAATGTACCCAATGCGGGGCCTGCGAGTTCGAATGTCCTTCGGAAGCGATCAAGTTCAAGGGCGACGCCTATGTGATCGATCCAAACAAGTGCACCGAATGCAAGGAGGCCTTCGATACGCAGCAATGCGTGTCGGTCTGTCCGGTACCGAAAACCTGCGTTCCCGCTTGATTCCTACCGAAACGGTCGGGTTCGCCGCACGACGACGCCTGCAACCCGCGACCACAACAAAAGCCTCGAGAAAGGAATGGACAGCATGTGGTCCAGACGCGAACAGGAGGTCGAAATCGGCAGACCGCCACGGTTCATGCAGGGTGAGCGGGTCCGTGCGATACGCCACATAAAAAACGACGGCACCTATCCCGGCAAGGAGATCGGCGAAAACCTCGTGCGGAAGGGCGACGAAGGCTACGTGCGCGACATTGGAACCTTTCTCCAGCAATTCTTCATCTATGCGGTCGAATGGATCGATCGTGGCACGGTCGTCGGCATGCGAGCGCGCGAACTCATTAGCCTCGACAAAGTCGAGGTTCCCTGCGGAGCTGAAGGCATTTCCAACGGGGGAACAGCCGGATGAAAGTAATGATTCGCAGGACCGCTACTGGCTTGTCGGCTTATGTCCCCAAGAAGGATCTCGAAGAGCCGATCACCGAGATTGAGAACGCTGACTTATGGGGCGGGACCGTGACGCTCAGGAACGGTTGGCGGCTCATGCTGCCCGACCTTCCGCGCGACACGCGTTTGCCGATCACCGTCGAGGCGATGAAGATTTCCGACGGGGCCTGATGCCGGTGGGTTCAGTGGCGGAGAGGAAACGCGTATGAACACGATGCTGAGCTGGGACCATCTCGTCGTCGTCCGGGGCAGTTTTGCCAAAAAACTGATTGACCTGCTGAACGGCGCTCTCAAGGCCGATCGAGTGATCCCCTATCTCGGTCCTGGTCTTCTGCAGCTTAACCCACCGGAATCCCCTGTACCTTGCACCCCTGAAGATGTCGCCGCGGCCCTCAACAAGCGGGCGCCTGCCCCTTCCAGGATTCGCACCAATATGTGGTCGGTCGCGCAGTTTATCGAGCAGCGCCGACATCGTCGGACTCTCCAAGCGTGGATGGCGGAGATATTCGCAGCCCCCGCCGAGCCGACCGTTCTTCACGCCTGGCTCGCAACCCTTCAACTGTCTGTCATCATCGACAGCTGGTACGATGGCGCCATGCGAGCAGCCCTTGCAGAGGCCGGCCAAACAGACGTTGTCGAGATACAAGGAACGACGCGCGCGACCGGAATCGGTAACATCTGGACGAGAACTTACGATTTGTCAGGAACAGAACTCGAGGCCGAACAAGTGGCTAGGACGGTGCTCTATGCGCCGCACGGCAGCGTCAGGCCGGCGGCAAACTTCCTCGTGGCTGATTCCGATTACGTCGAAGTCCTAACCGAAATTGATATCCAGACGCCGATCCCGGACGCGGTGAAGCAACGGCGCGTCAACCGGGGTTTTTTCTTCGTGGGCTGCCGCTTCAACGATCAGATGCTGCGCACATATGCCAGACAGCTGATGAAGCGCTCCACTGGCCCACATTTTGCGGTGATCGATTCGGCTACGCTGACCAGAAACGAACGTCGTTTCCTTGCCGAAGGCGCAATCACGGTCATCGACATGCCGATCCGCAACGCCGCGGCTCGCCTCGTCGGGGTCGATGCTAGCCAGGATTAATGGCCGGCGATTGCTGGTGAGTCGCTGCTTGCCTCCAAGGGCGAAAACTCAGTTGGGAATACATTCGTGAGCAGTAATGCTAGTGGCAGCACAACGTAGGCTCTGAATTCGTTGGGCCATGTGAAAGGGTCCGCTGCTGCGGGACGTGAGCACGTTGCGGCGGCATTACGCACATGATCTTGTGACCCCCGTGGCAAAAGAACTGAAGCGCCCGAGTCGCGACAACATATGCAGCGCTCAATGGCTTCGACAAAAATTCGGCACAGTTTCGACAGTTCGCATGCACCTCCAGGGTCAACGAGGTTGATTATGCCTGTTTATGTGGGTCGGCCACGCGAGCAGGAATTCCCACTACCTTTGCCCCGGCGGGAACATCTCGTGTGACCACGCAGCCAGCGCCTACCACTGCATTATCACCAATCGTGACGCCAGGCAGAATGATTGCTCCACCGCCGATCCAGACACGGCTGCCAATGTGAACAGGACGCCCGACCTGCAGGCCGGCCTGCCGCTGCTCGGCATCATGTGGATGATCGGCGGTATAAATCTGCACAGCAGGCCCAATTGCCGTTCCTTGCCCGATTTTGACCTCTACCACGTCAAGAATAACGCAGTTGAAGTTGATGTAGGCATTGGCTCCAATGCGGATATTGAATCCGTAGTCGCAAAAAAAGGGCGGACGGATGACCGTTCCGCGCCCAACCTCTCCCAGCCGCTCGGACAAAAGCTCATGCCAATGCCCCGTGGTCTGCCCCAGCGTATCATTGTACCGCTTGAGCCAAGCCCCGGTTGCCAACAGGTCAGCTTGGATCTCCGGATCCGCCGCATTGTAAAACTCGCCTGCGAGCATCTTTTCTTTTTGGCTACGCATCATAGTCTCCCGTCAGGTCGTGTCCCGTACAGTGATGCAGGAACGCACATCAAACTGCCTCGGCAACTTTGTAACTCGATCTTGCCGGGCGCGCGGTCGGTCACGAGCCGGGGCGACAGTTTCGTCTCGACCAACTTCCAAGAATTTGGATATCGGAGATCAACCGGTCGCAGGGGCCAATACCTGACGAAGTCGGCAACTGTCCAGCGGTCGAACTCACTTTCATGCCCATCTCAGATTGCGTGATATCGAGCGGTAAGCCATCAGCTAATGTATCGACCAGGTCCCGCCAGAGGATTACTCCTTTTTAGTTTGTCAGTCGCAGAGCCCCAGTACGACTGGTGGTAGAAAGCACACGGCCGGAATCTTGGCAGCGCTGTTCACACCCACTTCGTAAGCCTGGCCGATGGGCTCGGCGCCAGAGCACCAATGCTTGACCTGCTCCAGCTCTTGCTCGGCGGGTTGTTTCAGAGACGCTTGATCTCGATACCGCGTTTTCTCAGCACGTAGCCGATCTGGCGCGGGGTCAAACCGAGCAGGCGCGCCGCCTTTGCCTGCACCCAGCCACACTTTTCCATGGCAGCAATGACCGTATCGGCATCGGGCACCCTACCACGAGTCGTGGCAGGGCCTATCGGCGCTTGCCCGTCGCCGACGGGCGGGGCGGCACAGGCGGCGGAAGGCTCGATCGTAGTCGACTTCTCTGACGTCGGCTGTCCGTTCTTCCACAGCGCCGCGGCCAAGCACTGATCCGCGTAACAGGCAAAGTCAGTTCTGAGGATTGATGGACCCGTCGCCAGAACTGCCGTCCGTTGAACGCAGTTTTCGAGCTCTCGGATGTTACCTGGAAATTCGCAGTTCATTAGCACCTCAATCGCTTCGGGAGCGAAGGTCAGCGTGTGATCATTCTCAGTATTGAAATTCTTGAGAAACTGAGCGGCCAAGAGCGGAATATCACCTCGCCTTTCGCGCAATGCCGGCACGCGTAAAGTGACGACGTTGATGCGATAATAGAGGTCTTGCCGGAACTCCTTGCGTTGAACTGCCGTTTCCAAGTCCCTGTTCGTTGCGGCAATCACGCGAACATCAACTTTAATGGTGTGGTTGCTGCCGACGCGCTCAAACTCCTGCTCCTGCAGGACACGCAGCAGCTTAGCCTGGAACGAACCTGATATTTCGCCAATCTCGTCCAGAAACAATGTGCCTTTGTCGGCAGCCTCAAAGCGCCCCTTGCGCAAACTGCTCGCGTCGGTGAAGGCACCCTTCTCATGACCGAACAAGTCAGATTCCAGAAGCGTCTCGGTGAGCGCCGCGCAATTGACCTTGATGAAGGGCTGCTTGGCGCGAGGCGAGAGCTCGTGAATGGCTTTGGCAACCAGCTCCTTGCCGGTTCCGGATTCACCTCGCAACAGGACCGTAGTCTTCGCCTTGGCCACCTTGACAAGGTGCTCACGCAGCTTGCGCAGCGCCTGACTATCGCCAAGCATCTCCTTGCTGATCTTTTTACGTTCCATTTGGCAGCCCATCCCACTCCGCCACCCGCCGGTAGAACTGCACTGGACGGTGAGCTGTGTTGTATTTCGCCATCATCATTCTCGATCTCACCTTTGTTGCTTCGAAATTTCCGGCGCGCGGACCCCCTCGGCAAATGGCAATGGCGCCTGAGCATCGTTGTCTTTCACCAGGACGAGCGTCTTCTCCTCCGTGCGGGCGCCCGCAATATGCGCGCTTGTTTGCGCAGGCCTTTACTCGACCGGTCGCCGTTCTGTCCGGCTTCTGCCGCACCGCAGCCTGCAAACCCATCCTTGACAAGAAAGGAGGGGAGTCAATCGAGCTCTCCTTGCATTCGTGCAAGGAAAATTGTCAGTTTGATAGAATTCTATCAAAACGGCAGAAACGCCCCGCCCCCAATTTGGCTGTACCTGCGGCGTTCAGCTTACGTGACGACATGTGCGGACTTGTCCCAATTGCCGTCCGAGTTGTGCGGGAAACAGTAGCCGCTGCGCTGTTCGCTTCAACCGCGTGATGCCGCTGACAGTAGAGGCGGCGGCTCGTCGAGCGAGGCTTCATTGTTCGGCTACTAAAGCGGCTGTGCTTTGGTGGGAGTTGGTTTCGCCCAAGTTCTGGGCCTGGGGGCGTCTAGCCCGTTTCGCCGCACAGGCTCCTCCCACATCGTCGAGGCCGAGAAGGAGGGACCCCACAGCCCTCCCTGTATCACAATGCCCCGCCCCTCAAGCAGCTAGATACGACAGGTGACCTCGAATGAGGCGTCTTGCATGGCTTCTACACCTGCCTGAATGCCAGAACTGCGTTCGTACCGCCCATGGCGAAGGCGTTGCTCATGGCGACGCGCACCTTGCGCTCGCGCGGCACATTGGGTGTGATGTCGAGGTCGCAAGCGGGATCTGGCTCGCGATAGTTGGCGGTCGGCGGCACGACGTCCTCTTGGATTGCCATCACGCAGGCGATCATTTCAAGCGCGCTCGCTGCGCCGAGGCAATGCGCGTGCGTGGACTTGGTGGAAGAGATGGACATCGAATAAGCGTGGTTTCCAAACACACGCTTGATCGCCGCCGTTTCAGTCTGATCATTGCTCTTGGTACCGGTGCCGTGCGCGTTGAGATAGTCGACGTCCTCGGCATTCAGCCCGGCATCGGCAAGGCAGGCGCGCATCGCCGACGCTGGCCCCTCGACAGATGGCGCGGCAATGTGGAAGGCATCGGCGGAAAGGCCGACGCCGGCGATCTCGGCAAGAATTGTGGCACCACGCCTCGTGGCATGCTCGTAGCTTTCCAGCACGGCCATGCCCGCACCCTCGCCCAGCACCAGGCCCTTCCTATCGGCGGAGAAGGGCCGGCAGGTATCGGGTGAAAGCACGCGCATTGCTTCCCATGCTTTCAGCACGCCCCATGCGAAGGGTGCGTCGCTGCCTCCGGAAACCATTACGTCGGCCCGGCCCAGCTTGATCTGGTCCACCGCCGAGGCGATCGCATGGTTGGCCGAGGCACATGCGGAGGTCACCCCGAAGACCGGCCCGCGCAAGCCGAGGCTCAAGCTCACCTGGCCGGCGGCGGCGCTTGGCATCGTTTTGGGTACAGCGAGGATGCCAACTCGCCTCGCGCCGTCCAAAAGGAGGGCCCGGTAAGTTTCCTCCATCACATCCCAGCCCAAGCCGCCGACGCCCACTGTCGCGCCGAAGCGATGGGCATTCCCCTCGTCGCAGGAAAGTCCGGCCTGCCGCATGGCTTCGCGCGCTGCAAGCACGGCGAGCAAGCTGAAGCGGGCCATGGAGACGAGCTGCTTGCGATCGATGTCGTGCTGGGGCAGCGCCTTGATCTCAGCGCCGGTCATGCCCTCCAGGTCATGAAGCTCGGAATTGGCGATCGGGCCGATGGCGGAGCGGCCTTCGCGCATCTCTTTCCACATAGAGGCGGCGTCGGTGCCCAGTCCGCACAGGCCGCCCACTCCGGTGATAACGACGCGCCTGTCCATTCAAGCCTCCTTCGCAAGCAAGCCGCGGACGGCTTCCACGACGTCGCCGACATTCTTGAGATTGGACCAGGCATCGGCCGTGTTCATGTCGATCTTGATGCCGTAGGCCTGCTCCACATCCCAGAGGACGTCCGCCAAACCCAGCGAATCGAACCCGAGCGCGTCCAGTTCCGTGGCGATTGTTATCTCGCCGACGAATGACGCAGGCATTCCCTCACCGCTCTCCGACTCGGCGCGTTTCTTGATCAGGGCAATGACGTCCGTTGCGAATTGATCGGCCATTCTGTTTCCTGTCTTTCTTTCCCGCGTTTCGACCTGGACGCGGCTCAGTTCCTGAGGCGCGCCGCGTCGCGAAAGCCATCACGCTTGGGCAACTGACAAAGCCCAATGCTCATAAAGCCGGATCAGGTCCGGCCGGTGTGTGGCGTAGGTGCAGTATGACGATGTGAGCCGCTACACGTGCGCGTCTCCCGGTCTGTCCATAGGCTCGGAAGAAGTCGGACAGTTTGACATGGCCGGTCAGTTGCAACTCCCTTTCCCAGCACTCCACTGCCCGGTAGAGCGCATGAAAAATCTCCTTTCGGGCGGTTTCTTAAGACGCTCGCCACGCCATGAGGCAGTGGGGGCATCGGTGTCCATCAGGTGCTTCTGCCCATGCAGGATTCCAGAACATTGATGAAATCGTTTGTTTCGATGAAAGGCATCCACACTTTGGATGGTTGACCACGCTTTTCAAAGATCGTGAACTACATCTCCTCGTTGTGCTCGACGCACTCCGGACAAGTAACCTCATGGGCGCGGCATGCAGGATTAACCGAGCCCAGCCGGTCATGAGTGCGGCCGGCGCTCGGCTGCTCGATTTATTTGCGCGATAAGCTCGCGACCATGTCCGCGGAGGTATTCAAACTTAACGCTGCGTCCGGGAGCTCTTGCCCTCCAGTTTGCGACGCTCCCCCGCCCATCCAGTGATCGTTTATTTCGTCGGATAGTTTGACCCGGCTCTACCGAATCGCCGCTTCAGGATCATTCTTTCCGATTTCGTCACGCTCGTATTTCTGCCGCGTCCTACACCGATTGGGCGCGAACAAAACTGAGCGCCTTGGAACCCGAACCCGTGCGTCGTGACCGGGAGCATCCGGGGCGAACTCATCCGCTCGGGGGCATCGCATCACCGGACGGCGACAGGCACGGTCGACCGGCATCTCGGCATCGGCTGGGAATTCGTCCATGGTCTGCATTGGCGACGACGCTTCCTGAGGCCACGTAGCCCTTATGCCAAGCTGGGCGCCCGGGTCGAGCGCGTAATGACGACAATTGCTTCGCTGCAGGTCAAACGCTTTCCGGGCCACCTGCAAAGTCTTCACCCGGCCGTACAGCGCCCAAGACCACTGATGTGATCGACAAGAGCCTTTTTGATAAATCTGCGCTATTCTCCTGTCGCGCACGGACGACCGCGTGGCGAAGAGCAGGGTCCGAGATGAGAGCCCTGCCGCGCAGCTTCTATCGTCGCGCCTCGTTTGCGGCATCCGTGCCTACCCTCTTCGGACCTCGTGGGTTCCAACCGGCGACGAGGCGTGCATAGGCGCCCTCGGCCTGCTCCACCCAGCGGCGCTCTTCTTCCCGGTGGCTCTTTATGTTGTAGGCGTGCGCTCCCTTTTGGCCGCGCACAGCCTTGCTCCCGGCCTTGAGTTCCACATCGCGCAAGCTTCTTGGCATGCAGGGAGGGTCGAGCCCACGCGTAACTCTCGCCCTTCTCAACAGATGACAGATCACGACAGAGAGTTTGCGTGCGGTTGCCACGGCCGCGACATGCTGTCCGCGCCGGGCTCGCACGCCGCAGGGAGAAGGCTCGCAACGGTCCGGGAGCACGAGCGGCCGCCCAGGCCGCCTCGACGAGCATGCCGCGCGCATGACCACGGCCCTGCTTGGTGATCCGCCCATGGTAGGCCGGACCTGGCCGGACTGCTGGACGCTTGGGTTCAACCCGAGATAGGTCACGAGCTTCTGCGGATCGTCGAAGCGCGACACGTCGCCGATCGCCGCCCTTCATCGCCAGCGCGACGGTGATGTCGACGCCGGGAATGGTCATCAGCCGCTTCACGCCTTCATCCTCGAGAGCCGAGCGGACAAGATCGCGTTCGATGACCTGGAGGTCTTCGCCCAATCGGTCGAACTCGCGCAGATGCCCATCGATCGCGAGGCGCTCGTCCTGCGGTACGACCTGCTCGATTAACCAGGTCCGACCCTTGGCGCCGCACAGGTCAGCATGCGGGCAGGACGGATCAGGTGGCTATGAAGGATCGACTGGATGACGCTCTTCAATCGAGATCTCTGTCGGACAATCTGATTGCGCCGTGTCACCTGTCGACGCAGAGCCTGCGTCGGCTCGTCCGCAATCCAGACTTCTGGCAAGAAGCCGCTGGCATAGAGCTGCGCAAGAACGTCGGCGTCGATCGTCGTTTTGATCTTGGCATAGGCAACGATAAACACCTGTTTCGGCTTGGCGATCCCCACCTTCTTCACATGCGGCGCAACCACAGCTGCAGCGGACGTCGCGTTGCCGGTGGCCTCGATCACCCCGACATCGTTCGGCGACAGCTTCGCGGCGAACGCCGCCAGCAGATCGCGCCGCATGTCGACGCGGCCGAGTCGCCTGAGCCTGCCCTCCTCCCATGCCACTGCTTCGGCGAAGGCGCGGTGAATATCCAGTCCGATGATAAGCATGCCCGTTCCTCCTTCTTGGCTCGGTCAAAGACGGGAGCTGGCGGGCAACACGACATCTACTGATCCGCGCTCGCAGCGCATCCGGGAAAGTCGCGAGGGGCGGCCATGTAACGAGCTCGGGCTCTCAGCCCACGGTCTATTGACGGCCTGCCTGCACCTTTGTGCTCCCGGTGCCCCACGTCCCGGATGGGCTCACCATAAGGGCGTTCCAAAACAAGAACAGCAGGACGAGAAGGCACCACAGATCACATACCGGATAGCGGCAAGGCCAAGCGCTTCGTTCAGATAGGCTTGCGCCAATGGGCTTAGGCCGAGCCTACAACAGCTCTCAAAAACGCTGCCGGACTGCTGCATTGGCTCGCCGATACAATTGGCACAGGCCTCACGGCAGCTTAGGATCAAACCGCCCATCAGTCGCCTCGGACTGGAAAGGTGCACCCTATTAGGTTCCACGCCTAGCTAGGTCGGGGCCGCCGAAGACGCTGGTTGATAGACCGGCGCCATCGGCCCGGCGTTTCAAACTGCCAATCTCTGACCTGCACAGTACGAACGATTGCTCGCTTCGGCAGATCACGCGGCTCATATGTCGGACCTTAACGTCATCCATCATAAACTTTTTGCGACAAAAGATTGCAAGAATGCTAAATTGTTAAAGTCGTTTGTTTCGGTTAAAGGCATCCATCCCATGGATGGCTGATGACATGCGTTTCAAAGGACTTGATCTAAATCTCCTCGTTGTGCTCGACGCACTCCTGACGGAGCGTAATCTCTCGGCGGCGGCACGCAGGATTAACCTGAGTCAGCCCGCCATGAGTGCGGCCGTCGCCCGACTGCGCGATTATTTCCGCGATGAACTGTTTACGATAAGAGGTCGCGAAAGATTTCTAACCCCGCGTGCGGCAGCATTTGCCCCCGCAGTTCGCGACGCTCTCCAGCACATCCAGTGCTCGATTATTTCTTCGGATCCGTTTGACCCAGCTCGAGCCGATCGCCTCTTCAGGATCATTCTTTCCGATTTCGTCACGCTCGTGTTTTTCGAAAAGCTTGTGGAGCGTATTTCACGGGAAGCCCCCGCCGTCAGCTTCGAACTGCTGCCTGTCGACGATAGCCCCGATGAGCTTCTCCGGCGCGGTGACGTCGATTTTCTAATTCTACCGGATATGTTCACGTCGAGTGTGCATTCAAGCGTTGCGCTGTTTGACGAGAAGCTCGTGTGCGTAGGCTGTCCCACAAACAAGCAGCTGCCACAGCAGCTTACATTCGAGAGATACATGTCGATGAGGCACGTCGCGGTCAGGTTCGGGCGTACGATGAAGCCGTCTATCGAGGAATGGTTTTTGCTTGAGCATGGCCTTAAGAGACGTGTCGAGGTCGCCGTGCAGGGCTTCAGCATGATTCCACCTATGGTGTCCGGCACAGCTCGTATAGCGACCATGCCCTTACGGCTGGTCAGGCATTTCGAAAAAACGTTCCCCCTGCGGGTTATCGAACTTCCGCTGCCATTTCCCACATTCACCGAGACCCTCCAATGGCCGGCCCTCCACAATAGCGATCCGGCAAGCATCTGGATGCGGGAGATAATGATACAGGAGGCATCTCGGATGGCTGCCCCGCTGTGAACCCACGGAAAATTCAGGCGCACCTATAGTCACTACTCCTGTCACCATCTACTTTGACGACAATAGCCCTCGCCGGATAAAGTCGATGCTGGCGGCAAGTGCGCCTGCGAGATCGTCCAGAGAATGGACTTCCTCGACCAGCTCGAATGAGAAAGGTCCCGCGTAGCCGCCATCCAGCAGCGCCTGAATCTGGCTGCCATTGTCGGAACCTGCAAGAAAGCGATCGGGGTAAATCCAGAAGGTCGGGTCGTTTACGCTTGAAATGTGCACCAGGCCGGTAAGCTCGCAGAACAGGCATGTCTCCCCGGCCAGGGTGTGGTGGAACGTGTCGTGCACGAGGCGAAAGACGGACTGGCCATCAACCGCGGCAACGGCCTCGGCCGCTTCCTTCTTTGATCGAAGCGAGCAGGTTCGGAAACCCAGCGGCTCGATGAGACCGATCAGACCCCGCGACTGGAGGATTGGCTTGATCTCGTTTAGAGCGAAACGAAGATTGTCCTGGCGCTCGCTATTGGTGGGCCACGAGCTGCGGTTGGCCGGCACCAACACGAGCGTCTCCGCCCCGCACGCCGTCGCATAATCGGCGAGGTTGCTTGCCTCGGCCTGACGCGTTGGAGTCCAGTCGTTGAACCGCTGCAAGGCGTTGACAGAGATGATCGTGACGCCCGCTTCGGTAGCGGCCAACCGAACGTCCGCAGCCGGAATGCCGCGTGCGACAGGATTGCTGAAATGAGGGTAACGGATTTGGACGTCGGTCAGGCCTTGGTCACGGGCAAGCGCGAAAAGCGCACTGACGTCAAGGCGGGGCGCCGCCATGTGATCGAGTGCAAAGCGGGGCGATACCTGGCGCATTGCTTGACTTTCCTTCCATGAAGCGCGGCTGCCATTTCGGCATCCGGCTTCTTTCAAGACGGAACCACGCCGGTTCACAGATCGGACAGAGACGGCCGAGTCAATCGAGCTTTCCTTTCATCGGTGAAAGGAAAATGGGCGCTCATGATAGAAATCCATCAAGGTCAAATATTTTCCGGAAGATAAATGTCGAACGGCAGAAATGTCTGCCCCGGGCTCTCCGCGACGCCGGCTTTGATGGCCCGCTCCATTGCCATTATCAGCTCCTGGCAAAGTCGGCGCATTGGCGTGCCGACCGCCATCGTCAAGATGTCATCCGCAAGCGCCCCACGTGACTGCGGCGTCATTTCACTCACGATCGCGACGAGATCCTGACCGCTCCCCTCTTCTCGGAGCGCGGAAATTGCCCCCTCTATCCCCCCGCCGGCCATATAGAAGCCGACGAGCTCTGGTTCCCGCTGCATAAGATCCAGCAATTTTTCGTAAGTGAGCTGCCGTTCATCAAGGTTCACGAGCGCATCAAGCACCTCGAATTTTGGCGCGTTCTCACGAAAATACGCACGAAAGGCCGTTTCCCGCGTCGCATGCGCCTGGAAGCGATGGCTTCCGACAAACACCGCCACCTTGCCGGGCCGTTTTGCGGCCTTGGAAAACACCCAAGCGGCAGTCCGTCCGACCTTGCTGTTGTTGAGGCCGATGTAGCCCTCGCGCACGCCATCGGCGAAGTCGGATAGCAGCGAAAATACCGGGATACCTTTCGCCTTGAGCTCCTCGACTGATGCTGTGATTTTCGGGTGATCGGCCGCCACCATGGCGATCGCCTGGCAGCGGCTCCCAAGGTCCTTAAGAAGCGGGAGCAGGTCACGCGGCAAATGTGACTGCGCGAACTCGATGATCGGAAGGCCGTGGAAGGATTTAGCCATACTGACCGACTCTTCGATCTTGCGAGCGAAATCTTGGTAGAAATCGTGGGTAGGTTTTCTCAAGATGAAGCCCAGCTTGTAGTGCGGCAGGTGCTGCTGCAAGCGCTGTTTGATGAGACCGGCAGCATGATAGCCGATCGCGTGCGCGGCCGCATGGACCCGCTGGGCGGTCTCCTCTCGCACCGGAAGGCGGACGTTCAGAACCCGATCGACTGTTGCTACGCTGACTCCGGCTTCGCGGGCGAGATCGGCTATTGTGACGCGCTTTCCCCTAGCGATTCTGATCGGCCGGTCCTCCATCATCCGGTGCGCTCCCGCGACGGCTTGGGGCGGCAAGCTGAAATAGTTCCCCCACCCCGCGGATAGCGCATTCGACGAACAGCGCTCCATGCGCACCCAGATGAGTCTCCGTGAACCGTTCGTTTGCTTAGGGGCTTCATGGTGTTGTATTACTCACTGCGTTAGTACTCTATTTCCAGCGCTCTTTGGAGGCTGGCAATTCGACTGTTGTGTCAAGGCCGCTACTTACACGTCGCGCTGTTGCGATCTTGCTTGCGGGGAGCCAGTTTGATGTAACCCTAACCGCGGAAAGCGGTTTCCATCCGTGACTGGTCCAATTCGCCTTCCCAGCGAGCGACAACGAGCGATGCCACCGCATTACCGACTAAATTCGTCAGCGCGCGGCATTCCGACATGAAGCGGTCCACGCCAAGAATTAGAGCCATTCCGGCAACGGGAACACTCGGCACGACAGAGAGAGTAGCGGCCAATGTGATGAAGCCGGCGCCGGTGACGCCTGCCGCACCCTTCGAGGAAAGCATCGCAATTAGCAGCAGGAGGATCTGATCGGCAATTGACAAATCTGTGTTCGTCGCCTGGGCGATGAAGAGGGCGGCGATCGTCATGTAGATATTGGTACCGTCCAGATTGAATGAGTATCCAGTAGGGATGACGAGACTTACGACCGAACGGGCGGCGCCGGCCTTCTCCATCTTCTCCATTAGCGAGGGCAGCGCGGCCTCCGAGGAGGACGTTGCCAGGACAAGCAGCAGCTCGTCCTTGATGTAGCGGACGAGAGAAAAGATCGAGAAGCCGTTGTAGCGGCAGACCGCGCCGAGAACCCCGAACACGAAGAGGAAGGCGGTAAGATAGAACGTCGCGACCAGTATCGCGAGGTTGGCCACCGAACCGATTCCGTATTTGCCGATCGTAAAGGCCATTGCGCCGAAGGCGCCGATGGGTGCAGCCTTCATCAGAATGCCGACGAGCTTAAAAATGGGGGCGGTAAGCGCCTGGAGAAAGGTAACGACCGGCCTGCTCGTCTCTCCGGTCATCGCCAAAGCAATGCCGAACAGGACCGAGAAGAACAGGACTTGCAGGATGTCGCCTTCCGCGAAGGCACTGGCAATCGTTGACGGGATGATGTTCATCAGGAAGCTGGTCACGGACTGCTCGTGAGCCGTGGCCACATAGCCCTTAACGGCTTGGACATCGAGCGAGGCCGGATCGATGTTGAGGCCGGCGCCAGGTTGAACGATATTCGCGACAATCAGTCCGACAACGAGTGCAAGTGTCGAGAAGGTGAGGAAATAAACCATCGCCTTGGCGGCAACTCGGCCGACCTTCTGCAGATCGCTCATGCCGGCAATGCCGGTCGCAATTGTCAGGAAGATGACAGGTGCGATAATCATCTTGACGACTTTGATGAAGGCATCGCCGAGCGGCTTCAGGCTCTGGCCGGTTTCCGGATAGAGGTAGCCAATTGCGGCTCCCAGGACTATGGCGGCAAGCACCTGCACGTAGGTCCGGGCAAAATGGGGCTTGCGGGGCGCTGCGATCGCGCGGGGGACTCTTGGAACCAACACCGTTTCTCTCTCCCTGACCGGATCGGGGTGGGGGCTCCTCCTTCTCCCATGCTGCGCTCCGGTCGAGCGCTGCTGTCATCTCGGAGCAAGCGCCGTGCCAACTGGAGGCCTGTCCCGTCCAGCGAGATTGGTGCGGGTTGCGCACTGGAACCCTCCACCTTTGCCGGAATTTGCACTCAAGGCTCGCCAAAGATCGCGTCTGAAGAAGTGCTTCGCCAGAGAGGGAATTGACCAGGTCGCCTTGCGGCCGTGTCTTTGATGTCTGCCGCAGATCGACTGCCGGCCGATATCTCTGTCGTCTTGGTGACTTTGGTTTGTCAGTTTTGCGACGGAATGCGCGCAAACTGCAGGATATCCTACACGCCCATCAGAGCACGCGGTACAAGCGATTAAGCGTAGGAGCGCATTGAATCTCCGAGGTCAAAAAATCTTGAATAAGGTCCCCGTGCGAAGTGAATCCGCAACTCGTCAAAGTTCTCCACCGTTTGATCCAGCGGTCGCGTTTCCTGGCGCTGCAGGATGGCGTTATCTGATGGCTCAAGCGCTGGAACGCCCAGGAAATCCCAAACCGCTCCCAGGCATTGGGCAGGTTCGTGAAGTAGGCTCTCGTATTCCATTACAAGCAGGTTGGTCGACGTGAAGGAGTCCATAACGCGAGCGTGAAAATCGTCGGCGGCTTTGAAATAAGCCTCACAGTCGGCGATTGACAACCTGACGCTCGGTGGCCGAGCGGTATCGTTGTCCCAGCTGAACTTCAGCCAGTGACCGCTTTCCCTGGCCTGCACAAAGGATCGGAGCGATTCCAATACGTTTCGGCGAACAACAAGGATGACCTTGAGTGCTGGCCAACGAGCCAGTTCCGCAAAGAATGCGGGACGCTCGCGAAACTGAGGTTCATTGATCTTGCATCCAAGATGCGTCACATTCTTGTAGTCGCGCATAGGGCAGCGCACATAGGCAAGCTCAAGAAGCTCGCGATCCGTGCCTAGCAGGCGATCAGTGCTGGGCCAATTGGGATCATATTCGTTTAGCAACTCACCGTTACTCAAAACGGTCGGATGCTCGTTTAGCAATTCTTCTAAATAGTGTGTTCCGGTCCTTGGCATAGCAAGGATCACAAAAGGCTCAAGAGTTGCTTCGTTGTGGGTCATTGCATGTGTATCCAACTAAATAATGGCCGCGACGGTCTGTGGACGCGCACAAGAAGCTTGGCTGCTATCGATTGAACGCTCCGGGTGGGTCCGCGCCTCACCATCCAGCCTGTTCTTCGAGGTGTGGTCGCGAAGCTGGGCGGGTGCCTGCAGCGGCTGGGTGGCGCCCGGCTTCGGCGTTGTACCACTCGCGATTCCTAGCATACGCATGCCTCCGGGCCGCTGTGGGCAGTTTGCATCCGGCATTGCGGACCTCCTTCTGGTTAATGGGTGTAAGCAAGCGTCAACGCATTAGTCGTCGATGAAACAGTCCAGCCGACAGAAAAAAAGGCAATACAGCGAACATGCAAAGTGCGCCTATATGCAGCCCTACATTGTCGCCCAGGCGGCCGAGCATCACCGGACGGATTAGCTCGATAGAATTCGCCAGGGGCGAGAAGGCCGCAATCTGCTGAAACACTCCTGGCAATTGGCCGACTGGAAAAACCGCGCCCGAAAGGAACAGCATGGGTGTGATGACAAGCGTCTGATAGAAAATAAAATAGTGATAACTGGGCGCGAGCGCGATGACGAGCATGGCCAGGCTCGCAAAGGCGAATCCGGTGAGAGCGACGACCGGTAGCACGTAGAGAACCGACGTCCACGCGGCATAACCTAGCGCGGCCGCAACAATCGCAATTGTCGTACCGGCCAGAAAAGCCTTTGTGGCTGCCCAGGTCAATTCACCGAGAACGATGTCGCCGAGGGTAAGTTGTGTGTGCAGGATTGCTTCCCAAGTGCCCTGATCGCGCATTCGACCGAAAACCGCGTAAATTGTTTCGAAGGTTGATGCTGTCATCGCGCTCGTCGCAACCATGCCGGCTGCCAGAAAGGCGATGTAGGATGCACCTTCGATGCGGCCTACCAACAGTCCAAGGCCAGTGCCGAGCCCGAAAAGGTAAATCATCGGATCAGCAAGGGTGCCGAGCATTGAAGCAAATGCCACCTTCTTCCATGCCAGATGATTGCGGCGCCACACCGCCATCCAGTTCCAGGCGTTGGCGGGTAGAGCGGCCGCAAAACGTTCACCCATTGCTCACTTCTCCATCTCACGTCCGGTTAACCGCAAGAAAACGTCCTCCAGACTGGGTGGACGCTCTAGAATACGCAGACCCGCTCGACCGCGAAGCTGGATGCGCACATCCTCCGGCTCAGGCGCATAGCAAAAGAGCGTCTCGCCGCTTACCTCGACACGCTGAACGTACGGTCTGATCAGCGAAATCAGCTCCTGTGGATTACCGCCGAAGATCTCGATCACGTTGCACCCAATGTACTCGTCGATCAGCGCATGAGGACTGCCCTCGGCGATCTTGCGTCCCCGCTCGAGAACACACAGCCGATCACAAAGCCGCTCAGCCTCTTCCATGAAATGGGTGGTCAAAATGATCGTTTTTCCGCTCGCCAGCAGGAAACGAAGTCGCTCCCAGATCAGATGGCGGGCATGCGGGTCGAGGCCGGTCGTGGGCTCATCCATCACAAGCAACTGGGGGTCGTTGATCAGAGCACGTGCCAGCGTCAGGCGCCGCTTCATCCCGCCGGATAGCAGGCCGACACGTGAATCCGCCTTGCTCTCAAGGCGAGCGAACTCGAGCAGCCGTGGGATGACGGCGTTGATCTCTCTTGTACTCATGCCGAAGTAGCGCCCGAACACCAACAGGTTCTCACGTACCGTAAATTCCAGGTCGAGATTGTCGAACTGCGGGACCACGCCTATGCCCTTGCGGGCCAAGCGGCTGCGTGCCGGCACTGGTAGACCGAGGACTGTTATATCACCCGCGTCAGGCCGGGTCATACCGAGGAGCATACGCGCAATCGTGCTCTTGCCTGCGCCGTTAGGCCCCAGCAGACCGAAGCACTCTCCCGATGCAACGGTGAAGGACAGCCCGTCCACAACGAGCTTGTTTCCGAATAATTTGGTTACGCCGGTAAGGTCGATTGCTACATTGGACATGCGTCTATCTCAAGCGGAATGAGTCCGATTGGCCACCGGCAGCTTACTTGCGAATTCTGGTTCAGAGCAGGCCACCGCCTTGAGATGACACCTTTGGAAAGTCGCGGCCGGAGCGACGTGTGTATCGCTTCCGCCAAAGAATAACGTCAAGATGCCACGTGTCGCTTCCACATAGTCCCCGTTCTGACCATAGGTAACTCGACAAGCTTCACCCCGTGTCGACTGACACAACTTACTCGGTCACTCGGCGCTGCAAGGCCGTCAGACTTCACTAGCTGTGAGCGAAAGATCTGCAGTATGAAGTGACTCCGCAATTCCAGAATTGCCCGCAGCATTTGCTCCGCCAAGCGGCATCGCGCTTGTGATTTCCTTTGTGCTGCTGTTGGGCAGGGGAACACTTTTACGCGACAGCCAATCGCTATTGCTCAATGTACACAGGGCGTAAGCCTTCAAGGGGATCAACAGGAATATCCTGATTAACGCGTGCATTGAATAGCCGATGAATCGAAGCTGCCGAGTGCGGAAAGATAACACCGTAGATCTGATTATGGTCATCGTGACAATAGCCAGCACCGTCCACCAATTTACTGTATGTGAAAATAGTAACTCACCGAGCGCCGTTACTACCGCGATGCCGAGCAACAATGGGCCGAGATTCTCTCCCATCACATCCAAAGTTAGATAGCGATCCAGGCCACGCAGTAGACCTCGCGCAAGCATCGTGTCCCGGAAAGTGCTTCGTGCCCAGCGGAGTTGTTGGCGCAAATAAGGTCCCATCTTGTCCGGAACGACTGTCGCCGCGACGGCACCTGGAACGTACTCGGTTCGAAAGCCTGCTTTCAGCATGAGGATCGTAAGATGACGGTCTTCACCGAAGTCGCTTGGTTTCCCCCTGAACAGCTGCGTCTCGTATTGATCCAGCAGAGAAAGGAGACAAGACCGGCGGTACATTGCACATGGGCCGCAGCAGCACATGACCGCACCAAAGCGACCTTGCGCCGCGCGCTCCTCATTGCAAGCCAGCCAGTATTCCATATCGATCAATCGGGTCAACCAAGTGTCGCTGCGGTTGTATGCCGTCAGCTGGCCCATGGCCGCTCCGACCATGGAATCCCGCATTTTTACTGCAAGCTTCGTGATGACGTCGGACGCAAGTGTCGTGTCAGAGTCGACGCTGAGCACGAAATCTCCAGATGAGCGGCGGATGGCGGCGATCTGCGCCTTGCGTTTGCCAACATTTTCGCGGAGCAGAATGAAATTGAATCTCGGGTCGCCCTCGTAGGCGTGATGTACCGGGATGACGGCATTACGATTTCCAGAACCGTCGTCAACCAGATAGACCTGAAATGTTCCGGAGTAATCTTGATTTGCAATGGAAGCTAAACACGCCGCGAGTGTGCGCGGGTCCTCATTGTAGCAGGGGATAATGACATCCACGCTCGGCCAACGGTCGGATCCGAACAAGCTTTCCGACGGCGGCGTAACATTTTCCGGTTGGGAGTAGACCGCTTGCATGCCTCTGTAAACAGTCGAGAGCACCGCATAAGACGAAACGGCAACAGTACTGGCTGTGGTGAGAAGGTCCATAGGATCTCTGTTTGTTCAGGGATGTTGAGGAAGTGATCGGATTACAAATCCGCGGCCGTGCAATTCTGGAATTAGGCGTGACAACGCTGTCACCGTCTGGTCGCGCAGACTGGCTTGATTGCCTGGTTGCAATTCGTCGGGAGCGCACCCGTCGTGCAACAGCACGATTGCGCCCGGCCGGATATCGGCGAGCACTCTGTCGACGATGGCGTCAACGCCGGGGCGAGACCAGTCGCGTGGATCAATGGACCAATGGACGGGCGCCAATGCCTCACCCGCTAATGCAGCGATTACTTCTTCGGTCCAGATGCCATAGGGTGCACGAAAGTACCGAACCATGGCCTGCGGGCAAGCCATCCCTATGACTCTGTTTGCCTCAACTATCTGGCAGTCGACTTCGACGGACCCGCATTTAGCTAGGTCCGGATGAGTCATCGTGTGGTTGGCTATACCGTGGCCGTCTGTAATAATTCGGCGAACGAGTTCCGGCTCGTCGGCCGCGTAGGCCCCAACAACGAAGAAGGTCGCCGGCACCTGATGTTGCGCCAGCACATTGAGTATCTGCGGTGTGAAAAATGAATTGGGACCGTCGTCAAACGTCAGATAGACGCTGCGCTCTGCAATGCGATCGGCATTGTCACTCTGCCCTTCGCATATGTAGTCCAGAGGCTTCATAGTTCCGGACCGTTCCGGTCGATCAGGGTACCAGACGGCCACTCGTCCATCGAGCGTCCGATCGGCGAAACCAACACGAGTACGTCTTCCAGGCGCGTGGGCGGCAGGTCGGGATGCACATCTGGACGGGTCGACCGTACGCGAACGCCCGACACAATGTTCGCGAGGCCGGCTCTGCAGAATCTTTCGACATGGTTTCGCAGCGCGTGCCGAACCGTGCCGAAAGCGAATGGAACACCCAACTGATGGAGCACTGGGTACGCCACGCGCATCGAAAAACCGATTCCGAGCCCTTCAAGATCCGGACGAACCGCGTACAGGCCCAATTCAGCGACGATCAAGTCGACCTCGCCAACTTTGATGAAGCGCCGCAGCATGCCGATGTGAGCCGCTACCCCATGCGCGTCGTAGCCGATTGCGCGGAATTCCGGCCTCGCGCCGGCCCAACTGCGGCCGCCTTCGAATGGCTCCGCGTTGAAGGCGCCAGTCCGTCCATAGGTCTTTCGAAAAAAGTCGGAGAGTTCGACATGGTCGGCCAGTTGCAGCTCATTTTCCCAGCACAACTTCCACTCGACATTCGGACGCATGGAAGACCTCACCTTGTAGCTGTCTGGTTGAGATAAATGTCCAAGCATTGATTAAATAATTGGCGTCGCGCCAACGGGGCGTAACTTGTGGGGACCGCCGAAAGACCAAGCCGCAATGCAGATGCGACTGACTTTGTACGCCCCGCACACCAGATGATGCTCCTCAGATCCAACGCAACCATCGGAACTACCTATCTTTCCAACTTGAAGCGCTTCTATGGGACCTGCAGCAAAAACGGTAAAATCCTTTGTTTAGATGAAAGGTATCCACGCTTTGGATAACTGGGCGAATGCGTTCCATATGGCTGGTCAATTATCGTCGTCACGCTCGAGGCACTTCTGACGAAGCGCAAAGCTCACGCCCGCGGCACGCGCGGCCGTTGCCGGGCCGCGCGATTATCTCCGTAAGAGCCGAGTGGAGCTCAGACACGACGATTGATCAGAATCTGATTCGCGGGTTCAGTATCTCTTTCGTGTATCCAGCTCTGGGCTGTCCTTTGGCGGGAGTTAGGTTCGCCCAGGTTCTGAGCCTGGGGCGTTGGCCCGTTCGCCGCGCAGGCTCCTTCGCACATCGTCGAGGCCGAGAAAGAGGGGCCACACAGCTCCCCCTGTACTTTCCACCACCCGACACCAGCGCTCACCCAGGGCGCCGGCCTTGCTCACCTCAACGGATAGCGCACTCGCGCCGCTTCACGATTAAAAGAATTCTACAAGCAAGATGCCTGTTTGATCGAGAGACGTCCGCTGCCAATTCCCGCATCGCAGAGGCAGCCAATAGCGCTCGCTTTACATAGTGGTCCGGCAAGCAGCTAGATACGACAGGTGACCTCAAATGAGGCGTCTTGCATGGCTTCTACACCTGCCTGAATGCCAGAACTGCGTTCGTACCGCCCATGGCGAAGGCGTTGCTCATGGCGACGCGCACCTTGCGCTCCCGCGGCACATTGGGTG